>JAPUES010000177.1 GCA_027492445.1 Sporomusaceae bacterium
TACGGTGGTGTGAGAGGACGCTAAATAAAATAATTATTTAGCTCCTACTCGATTAGAGATAAAGGTATATCTTTCTCTTATCTGGTCAATATAAAGTAAGAACATGACTCTTTTTTAAAATAGTATGTATGATTTTTCACTTAACGTCTGTACAAATGTAGCAAAATAGGTTTATAATTGGTAATATAGTCACTAGGTTATGGTACTACAATTTTATATGAAATTTTAGGAGGATTTTGTCAGAATGAAAATTACTATCGTTGGTGCTGGTAATGTAGGCGCAACTTGCGCAAATGTAATTGCTCAAAGAGAATTAGCAAGTGAATTGGTATTGTTAGATATCAAAGAAGGCATTTCAGAAGGTAAAGCGCTAGATATGATGCAAACGTCCACATTGCTTGGATTTGATACTAGAGTTACTGGTAGTACAAGCGATTACAGCAAAACAGCTGGATCTGATGTAGTTGTTATCACTTCCGGTATTCCACGTAAGCCTGGCATGACTCGTGAAGACTTGATTGGTACAAATGCAGGTATTGTAAAAGGCGTAGTTGATAATATTCTAAAATACTCTCCTGAGACTATTTTTGTAATCATTAGTAACCCGATGGATACTATGACTTATCTTGCTCTTAAGGCAAGTGGTATTCCTAAGAACCGTATTATTGGTATGGGCGGTATCTTAGATAGTTCCCGTTTCAAATCTTATCTTAGCCAAGCAATTGGTTGCCCTGCAACTGATTTACATGGCATCGTAATTGGTGGTCATGGTGACACTACTATGATTCCATTAACTCGTTTTGCTACATACATGGGTGTTCCTGCAGCTGATTTGTTAGATGCTGAAACGTTGAAGAAGGTGGCTGCTGATACAATGGTAGGCGGCGCTACTCTTACAGGTATGCTAGGTACTTCCGCTTGGTATGCTCCTGGTGCGGCTGGTGCTCTATTGGTTGAATCTATTGTTCGTGATGAGAAGAAAGTTTATCCTTGTTGCGTAGCATTAGATGGGGAGTATGGCCAAAAAGATATTTGTATCGGCGTTCCTGTTGTAATTGGTAAAAATGGTTGGGAAAAAATTGTTGAATACAAACTCAATGATGAAGAACAAGCCATGTTTAATAAGAGTGCGGACGCAGTTCGTAGCATGAATAACATCCTAGTTGATATGAAATTAGTATAATATAAATAGTAAAACACCAAGTACACCTTTATAGGGTACTTGGTGTTTTTTTTGGAATGATTATTTTTGAGAAAAAATAATCAGTAAAAAAGAGTGTCAAAAATTTATGGCACAGGATATAATAGTAGATAGGACATTAGTGTGAGGGAGCTAAACAAATGAGCGGCTTTTTACTGAGAATTATTATAAATGCCTTACTGTTATTTCTGGTTATTGCCAAGCTGCCAGGAATCTTTGTTGATACATTAGGTGGTATGCTGCTTGGGGTAGTCATTATTGGCATTGTAAATGCAGCACTACGACCGTTGTTGCTATTGCTGAACCGGCCCCTTAACTATTTGAATTTAGGTGGAGTGACATTGTTTATGAATATCCTCACTTTACTGATGATTATTAATATTTTACCTGGTTTTGAAATTAATAGTATGATAGCACCAAGTATTGGTGTATTACTTTTAACGATTTGTAGTTTTACCTTATCAAAGGTGATTCAGGATCGTTAAAACATAATGGGGGATTTCTTTATGACAATAAAATTAGTAGCAGTGGATATGGATGATACTTTATTAGATGAAACATTAAAGGTTTCACCAAGAACCAGTGAGGCCATTCATAGGGCTCAGGAACAAGGCGTTGTAGTGGTGATTGCCACAGGCCGAATGTTTACTTCCGCTTTGCCTTTTGCTAAGGCATTACATATTAAGGCGCCAATCATTACTTATAATGGTGGTATGGTTCGCTATCCTATTTCGAAGGAAATGGTATTTCATAAAACCATTGAAGGTACTGTCGCTGACAAAGTGGTAACCTTATTCCGTGAGCGGGGTTGGTATTTACAGTCGTATATGAATGATGAGTTATATGTTGTGGAACGTTGTGAAAAGGCAAAATCCTATGAACAATTAGCTGGCATTCAGGCGATTGCCCTTGGAGCTGAGTTTTATGGAATGAAACATGAGCCTACTAAGATGTTAACCATTGCCCAACCTCATGAAATCCAAGAAATTCAGAAAATTATTAATCAGGAATTCCCTGGGGAAATTTTTACAGCGACCTCTAAGTCAAATTATTTGGAATTAACTCATCCTAGTGTTAATAAAGGTCATGCCTTGTCCTTGCTAGCGGACAAACTGTCCATCAAGCAGGAAGAAGTTATGGCGATTGGTGATTCTAATAATGATTATCCTATGATTGAATATGCAGGTTTTGGTGTAGCCATGGGAAATGCTTCTGAGCGAGTCAAGAAGATTGCCCAGGCCATTACAGCCCATAATAACGCCCATGGAGTAGCGGAAGCTCTTGAAAAATATGTGTTAAAATAGATTTACTTAGCTTCTTTAAAATCTAGGATTGGAGGTGCTAGAGTGACTGCCTATGTACTACAAGTATTAATCATTGATGATGATGAGGTTGATCGCAAGGCCCTCAAAAGAATGCTACAGCTAGCGGATGTGAAAATAAAAATTTTAGAAACGGATGATGGACAATTTGCAATAGAAAGCCTTCAGAGGCAACACTTTGATTGCGCTTTTATTGATTATTTTATGCCAAATAAGAATGGGATGGAGATTTTAAAAGAAGCTCGTTCTCTCGGGATTGCAGTACCTTTTATTATGCTTACTGGCCATGGGGATGAACTCATTGCTGCCGAAGTTATGAGAGAAGGTGCCGTGGACTATATTCCCAAAGGGGAGATGACGACAGAACTCGTTCACAGGGCGGTTCGCTATGCTGTACAGGTAAAGGAAACAGAAACAGCACGGCGAGAAAGTGAAGACCGTTTTAGGAGAATTGCAGCGAATTTACCCATTGCAATCTTATGTTTTGATAAAAAGCAAGATATAACTTTTATTAATGAAAAGTTTACAGACATATTTGGTTATGTAGCAGAAGAAATTCCCAATCTAACAGCTTGGCTGGAAAAAGCCCATCCCAATGAAGAGTATCGGGAAAGAATACGAAGGACAGGCCGAAGCGACATTGATAATCGTATTAATGGCATAAAAAGTAATAGAGAAATACGAGAAATTGATATCACTTGCCGCGATGGCACTAGTAAATCAATAGAAGTTACTTTTGAGCTAGATGGAACGTCTATATATGTGGTATATACAGACGTTACTGAGAAAAAACAAGCGAAAGAAATGCTAAGGCAACAATCTGCAGTATTACAAGGAAATAATGACAAATTACATAAAGCCTACGAGGCAGCGAAAATTGCTCAGGAAATAGCCGAACGGGCTAACGCTGCCAAAAGTCAATTCTTAGCCAATATGAGCCATGAAATTCGGACGCCCATGAATGGAATCATTGGCATGGCGGATTTAACATTAATGACAGAGGTGACGGAGGAACAACGAGAATATCTTACTACGGTCAAAGCTTGTTCCAAGTCACTACTAAGTGTGTTAAATGATATTATTGATTATGCAAAGATTGAGGTAGGAAAACTCACCATTGAGAGAGTACCATTTAATGTCCATGAGTCAGCGCAAGAAGTAGTTCGTTTATTTGATGTTATCGCTAAACCAAAAGGCCTTTTTATTGACCTTACGATTGATCCTACTATCCCTAACACTGTGATTGGTGATTCTCTAAGGATTAGACAAGTGTTATCTAATCTTGTGGGCAATGCCGTAAAATTCACAGCAAGGGGCGGCGTAAAAGTTGTAATCGACTGTCTGGAATGGGAAAAGGAATTTGCAAAATTAAAGTTTTCCATTAAGGATACGGGTATTGGTATTCCTACGGATAAGCTAGATCGCTTGTTCAAGGTTTTTAGCCAAGTAGATAATTCGAATACTAGAGAGTATGGCGGTTCAGGCTTAGGATTGGCAATTTCTAAGCAACTGGTCGACATGATGAATGGTAATATTGGGGTGGAAACGGCAGTAGGTTTGGGAAGCACCTTTTACTTTACGACACAGGTTGGTCTTATCACAAAGGAAGTCCCCGTAGGGATGGGCGTAGCAGAAGAACAAAAAACAGCAATCTGTAAGCAAAATCCTAGGAAAGTAATGATTGTTGAAGATGATTACATTAGTAGAAAAGTAGCGGCGATTTTCATGGCAAAGATAGGCTTTGTGGTAGTGGAAGCAAGTAATGGCAGTGAAGCATTGGAAATAGCCCAACAGGACACCTTTGACTTGATTCTAATGGATATTCATTTGCCAGATATGGATGGTTATACCACTACAGCCCTTATTCGGGAAAGGGAAAAGGAAGGCAACTACTATACTCCGATTGTTGCCATGACGGCGAATGCGCTAAAAGGCGATAGAGAAAAGTGCTTGCAAGCTGGAATGGATGAATATATAGCAAAACCTATTGATATTAGTAGTTTAAATAGAATTGTTACTACCTTGCTGGGGTAATGACAGCATGAATCACGATAGTCCTTTTTCCTCTTGGATTAGTTTTCGAATTGTAAGAAAAAACTAATTTCATAGAGGAATTTTCTTTAAAAAAGAGAAAGAAGTAATAAGAATAATAAGATAACAAGGAAATTGACGATATAAGAGATAGAGTTGATGATGGAATAAAGGGGCGGTGCAGCATGAAGATTGGCATCAAGTTAATGTTGACGTTCTCCATTCTGACAGCAGGCGCTTTATTTGTTGTTTCCTCAGTTGGATATTTCTATACGGCAAAGTTATTTACCCAAAGTATTCAAAATGAAATGGAGGAAGTTGTAAGCTCCCATGTGAATACCTTAGATGGCTGGCTTGTGGGCAAAGCCAAAGTTCTAGAGACTACTGGCAGTACGGTTATTACGATACCTGGATCGATGGAGGCCATATTTGCAGTCCATTTTAGCGGATTTGAAAAAACGGATAAAGAAATAAGCGATTTATATTTGGGGACCATAACGGGGGAAATGCTAGATGGAAGCGGCTGGATACCACCTGCAGATTATGACCCGCGGAATCGACCGTGGTATCAAGCGGCCATAGCTGCAAACAAGCTAGTATATACTGACCCTTATGTAGATATGACAACGCAAAAATTTGCCTTATCCATTGCCATGCCCTTAAGAGATCAAAGTGATACATTATTAGGTGTACTTTCTGAGGATATTTTACTGGAAACTTTAATGGAAAATGTTAAAAAGATGAATATTCGTGGTCAAGGTTATGCAGTGTTATTTGACAAAAAAGGCAACTTGTTGGTGCATCCTGATTCTGAATTGGTAATGAAAAATGTGATTGAAGATGATGGGGTCAAGGATTTGCGGGAACTATTCACGGAGATGATGGCAAAAGAAAAAGGTTTTGTGAATTATGAACACCAGGGCGTACCTAACATGATGTTTTATGATAAAATTCCTGCTACTGGCTGGACATTGGCTTTCACGATTCCGGCAGAGATTGTATATCAGCCGCTGATAGATTTGAAAAAATTGCTTGCTAGCTTAACTTTTGGTGTTATGACCCTAGTCATTGGGGTGTGCTTGTTTGTCTCAAGAGAGATAACTAGGCCCATGATTAACCTGACCCGTGCTGCGCAAGAAATTGCAGGCGGTAATTTGACGGTACAGGCTACAATACAGGGAGGGGAAAAATCTAAGGACGAAATTAGTATCCTTGCCCAAGAATTTAATATTATGGCGCAAAAACTATCAGAAATGATAGGAGAACGTGACCAAGCAGAACAAGAGCTAAGGGGGGCCCATGATCAGTTAGAAGAAAAAGTGGAAATAAGAACCCAGGAATTAGTGGCTGCTAATGAGGAACTACAAGCCATGAACCAGGAAATTATTGAAACCCTTGATAAACTAAAGAAGACCCAAGGACAACTGGTGCAGGCGGAAAAAATGTCGGCTTTGGGTAGCCTTGTTGGTGGGATGGCTCATGAAATCAATACTCCTGTTGGCGTAGCCGTAACTGCAGCTTCCTATTTAGGAGATTTAATTGCCGAAGTCAATGTACAGTGCCTGGAAGGGACGATCAAACGAAAAGAACTATTACATTATAATGACGAGTGCCGTGAAGCTAGCGAAATGGTTCTTGCAAATTTACGGCGGGCCGCTCAGCTTATCAGCAGTTTTAAAAAGGTGTCCATCGACCAAGCTAACGAAGAAAAACGTATCTTTGATGTAAAGGAATATCTGGCAGACATACTTCTTAGCTTACATCCTCGATTGAAGAAAACCAAGCACCTAGTAACAGTCCAATGTGAAGAGAAGATTAAGGTATATGGTTTTCCTGGGTCCTTTGCTCAGATTATCACTAATTTAATTATGAATTCCCTTACTCATGCTTATCATGCTGAGGAGGCAGGAAACATTGTCATTACCGTAGTACAAAAAGAAGAACGGTTTATTTTGCGCTATGAAGATGATGGTAAGGGAATTGACAAGGCAGTACTATCTAGAATCTTTGAACCCTTTTTTACTACTGCGCGAGGAATGGGAGGATCAGGACTAGGACTTTATATTGTCTATAATATTGTAACCCAGCAATTTGGTGGTACCATTGATTGTTATAGTGAAAAAGGCAAAGGTGTGACGTTTGTTATGAATTTGCTACTGCAAGGAAAAGATGAAAAGAATATACTTGAATATAAAATATAAGGATTCTAACTTTGAGAATAATGAAGATTGCTTCGATTGCCTAATATAGGTAAAAGGAGTAGTTTTTTTTAAGCAAGTGTGTTAACCTATAATTAAAATTAAGTTAACGAAAGGGATGGGAGAATGAAGTATATAAAAAGTATTACAGAAATCGGAGAACAGGTATTAAAAGGTCAGCAGATTACCATGGAGCAGGCTGTTACCTTATCCCAAATACCCGATGAAGAATTACCTTTTTTACTTGCTATGGCCGATAAAATCCGACAACGTTTTGTAGGGGATGAAGTGGATTTATGTGTGATTGTCAACGGTCGCTCCGGTAAGTGTACGGAGGATTGTAGTTTTTGTGCCCAGTCCATGCATCATAAGGCTCAAATTTCAGTATATCCTCTCCTTAGCGAGGAGGAACTAGTTGCTGCTGCTAAGCAAGCTGAGGCCAGTGGATCTCATCGTTTTAGTGTGGTGACAAGCGGACGAGGGGCCCAGCAGGACAAGGATTTTGCTAAAATAGTTAAGGCCTTGTCTAGAATACAGGCAGAAACAAAGCTTAAGGTATGTGCATCCCTTGGAACCTTATCACGAGAAAATGCAAAAGCTCTTAAAACGGCAGGTGTTATTCGTTACCATCATAATGTGGAAACCAGTCGCAGTTATTATGGGGATATTTGTACAACCCATTCTTATGATGACCGGGTTAATACCATTAAGGCCGCTCATGAAGCTGGCCTTGAAGTCTGCTCTGGTGGAATTTTGGGCATGGGAGAAAGTATGGAAGACCGTTTAGCAATGGCTTTTGAACTTAGAGATCTACAGGTGCATTCCGTACCTCTTAATATTCTAAACCCCATACAAGGTACAAAAATGGCCAATCAACCACCTCTCCTGCCGAAGGAAATCTTAAGAGTCTTTGCCATATTCCGGTTTATCATGCCCCAGATGGGCATTCGCAGTGCGGGTGGTCGGGAAGTGAACCTTAGGGATTTACAAGCAGTAGGGCTAATGAGTGGTCTAAGTGGCATGATGATTGGCGGGTATTTAACGACGAGTGGGCGGGATAGTGAGATGGATTTGCAAATGATTAAGGATTTAGGACGCTCTATTTAGGGGTATCAAGGCTCTAGGAGGGATACTAATGTTATATAGTCTTAGAATGCGCTCCGCCCAAGGAGGGGCTCATGAAGCTGGTGGTCGTCATATTTCAGGGGCCGAGCGGATTGTTTCCTATGATAGGGTCAAAGAGATGACCAATCAGATGCTAGAGCGAGCCTTCTCCCATACCCGGGGGCAAGCCGATTTTATAAATATTATAGTAGAAAAAATTGATAAAGACGCCGTAAAGTATGTACCTTTATTGTCAGTAGCTACTTTAGAAAGTAGTAATGTATCTGCTAGTCATGGTGCAGCAAAATCTATGCTTACAAAAGCAGGGGTAAGCCTGCTAGCGGCCCAGTGTGGTATAAGTGCACTAGAAAATCTTACAGATAGCATGGGAGGAGCCATGCTGGTTTGTGCTGTGACTGGGCGGCGACTTGATCAGGTAGGGGAAAAAGGAATACGAGTATCACGCATGGATATTGAGGCAGAAGAGGAGTATGGTGACCTCCTAGACAAACTAGCGGTTCACAATGTTCATGTTCGTGAAGCCTTAGTGCTTGCTAGTAAAGTTGCTGCCGCCCCTGGTGTGGTAGCAGAGCTTTGTTGGTCCGATGATCCTGAATATACAACGGGTTATGTAGCTTCTTCTAGTGGTTATATGCGCATTCCTCATTGTAAGGAACTAGGAAGTTCAATCGGGGGGCGGGTGTTTTTTGTCAAGCCAGATACGGAGCTAACTCATCTTCAAGAATATTTAAAGTGCCAGCCAGTATTAGTCCGGTTACGGAAAGAGCTGTAAAGGAGGGATTGACGGTGGAGTATTGGACTCATTATATTGAGCAAGTAAAAAATGAGGAGCTATACCGCTATCCTATTTCCTATGAGCCGCTGGATGCTGTGCATGTAGGACTCGAGGGGAAAGAGTATTTGCTACTGGCATCTAATAATTATTTGGGCTTAACTCATTCTCTGGCCGTAAAAAAAGCTGCCATACAGGCGACAACTGAGTATGGCACAGGTTCGGGAGGGGCGCGGCTAACAACGGGCAGCCATCCCTTATATAAAAAGTTAGAGCAACAATTAGCGAGGTTTAAAGGCACGGAGGCGGCGGTAGTTTTTAATACGGGCTATATGGCAAATATGGGCACGATTACTGCTGTTACAGGTCCTGGTGATGTGATTTTTAGTGATGAACTTAATCATGGGAGTATTATTGATGGTTGCCGTTTATCAAAAGGAAAAACTATTATTTATCGTCATGCTGACATGGAGCATTTAGCAGAGGTTTTAGAAAAAACGCCATGTTTAGGACAAAGATTGATTGTAACCGATGGGGTTTTTAGTATGGATGGTGACATTGCTCCCTTAGATCACATTGTCAGTCTTGCTGAAAAATATCAGGCGATGGTCATGGTGGATGATGCTCATGCTATGGGAGTACTAGGGCGAGGCGGACGTGGCAGCGTAGATTACTTTGGTCTTACAGGACGGGTTGGGATTCAAATGGGAACCCTCAGTAAGTCATTAGCGTCTGAGGGTGGTTATGTTGCTGGCAGTAGGCAGCTCATTGACTATTTAATTAACAAGGCGCGCAGTTTTATTTTTTCGACGGCCTTATCCCCTGGAACGGTAGCTGCTGCCGGGGCAGCGCTACAGGAACTAGAAGAAAAACCAGAGTTAGTAGAAAAACTGCTTGCGAATGCCGATTTTATGCGCAGGGGACTCTTAGCTGCTGGACTTAAGGTGCCAGGAGAGGTAACGCCCATATTACCTATCTTAGTAAGGGAAGCAGGGCTAGCCGTAAAAATGGCCGAGGGTTTAAAAAAAGAAGGGCTCATTGTCACCCCCATTCGTCCGCCTACTGTCATGCCAGGTACGAGTCGACTGCGCCTTACTGTGTCGGCGGCTCATCATCAGGAAGAACTCGCAAGGGCGCTTTACGCGATTGAGAAAGTTAGTAGGCAGCTAAAGATAATAGAAT
>JAPUES010000178.1 GCA_027492445.1 Sporomusaceae bacterium
TAGCTGGGAAAATGGAAAAGTATATTATGGAATATAATCCGCAAGTGATTGTATGTACCCATGCTACTCCAACGGGCCTAGTGGCTCATTTACTAAAGGAAAATAAAATTTCCATTCCAGTAGTAGCCGTAGTCACCGATTTTATTTTGCATCGATTATGGATGTATCCTGAGATAAAGCATTATGTTGTTGCCCATGAGGGTATGAAAAAAAAATTAATGGATCAAGGGATAGAAGACAATGCTATAAAAGTACTGGGGATTCCTGTAGATGAAAGATTTTCTATTCCAGTTACTAGGCAGTCCATATTTGAAAAGTTAGGATTAGATTGTAATCGAAAGACCCTTCTCATTATGGGCGGTGGCGCTGGAATGCTGCCCATGGATAAGATTGTCTTAGGCTGCGAAAATATAAAGGAAGTCTTTCAAATCCTAGTTGTTACTGGTAATAATACAAAAATGTATACCAAACTTCTTACTTTAGAGCCGACACTACGTAATAAAGTGAAAATTTTTGGTTATGTAGATTCAATTCATGAATTAATGACGATTTCTCAGCTGATTATTTCAAAACCAGGCGGTATGACAACGGCAGAAACCTTATGTAAAGGCTTGCCGATGATTATTTATCAACCCATTCCAGGGCAAGAAGAAGGAAATACAAATTATCTTGTGCAAACTAAGGCTGCCTTACGTGCGGATTCGTTAGAAGAAATTGAACGTATAATAAGAAGGCTCTTAGTAGAAAAACCAGAGGAACTAGCAAGCTTAAAGCAAAATGCTTTGGCAATTAGCAAAGGGAAAGCGGCAGACGAAATTGCCGACTATATTCTTGCCCAGGTGTAGTAATGAAGATAAAAGGTTATTGTTTTACTTGATTCCATAGAGGAAATAATCTGTAAAATATTGGAGAGTTATTTTTTATTGGTGCACAAGATATATATGTGCTATAATTACCATTGTTTTATATTGCTGTTTTTTGGGGATAATAGGAAATACTAATACAGCAATAGAGCTTTCGGGGGAACAATGAGTAAATTATATCTGGCAGCATTACAAATGGTATCAGGGATTGGCAGTGCACGGCTTACATCATTAGTCTCGTATTTTGGTAGCGCCCAGCAGGCTTGGCAGGCTAGTAGGCGTGATTTATTTTTATCAGGATGTTTAGATGAAGCAACATATACTAACTTACTCCTACATCGAGATACTATTGATATATATAAGTTGGCAAGTCAATGGGAAAAACAAGGCATCCATATTTGTTCCATACATGATGCTAACTATCCTCAATTACTGCTCAATACCTTTCATCCACCCTATATATTTTATTATCGAGGAACGTTACCAGTAGATAATAAGTGTATTGCCATTGTTGGTGCGCGACGTGCCACATCTTATGGTAAAAATATTGCTCACTTATTGGCCTCAGAGCTTGCAGCTGCTGGTTTTTGGGTAGTAAGTGGCGCCGCAAGAGGTATTGATACAGCCGCTCATCAAGGAGCATTAACCACGGGGTATACTCTTGCCATACTAGGATGCGGAGTGGATGTTCATTATCCGGCAGAAAATGCTAAACTATTAGGGCAAATTGCCGAATGTGGTGGGATTATTTCTGAATATTCACCTGGCACAATCCCTCATCCTGGATATTTCCCAGCCCGCAATCGAATCATTAATGGCCTAGCGCGGGGGGTAGTAGTGGTCGAAGCAGCAGAAAGAAGCGGTTCACTGATTACAGCGGACTTTGCTTTAGAAGAAGGCCGTGATGTTTTTGCAGTGCCGGGCAGTATTTTTTCAGAGTCATGTAAAGGCACTCATAAACTAATTAAACAAGGTGCCAAATTAATTGATAGTACTGCTGATATATTAGAAGAATATAATTTTGAACTTGTGAAAAAACAGCCAGTAAGGATAGAACTAAGTACCGAGGAAGAAATGGTGTATCAGATTCTTAGCTATGATATTCCACTGGGAATTGAAGATATTATAATGAAAGTTAACCTAGACTCAGCAATGGTTACATATGTCTTGCTACAGCTGGAATTGCGTGGATTAGCGATAGAGCAGAGTGGAAAGCGTTACTTGCGTATCGCTCAGGAGGGAATTTAAGTGAGTAAAGCATTAGTAATAGTTGAATCGCCAGCGAAAGCAAAAACAATTGAAAAATTTTTAGGTAAGAATTATACCGTACGAGCTTCGATGGGCCATTTGCGGGATTTACCGAAAAGTCAATTCGGTGTGGATATTGAAAAGGATTTTGCGCCGAAATATATTAATATTAGAGGTAAAGGCGATATCATTAAAAGTCTTAAAAGTGCTGCTAAAACGGCAGATAAAGTCTTTTTAGCATCTGACCCGGATCGTGAGGGAGAGGCTATTGCTTGGCATTTAGCACATATCTTAAATATTCCGGAAGGGCAGGCCTGCCGTATTGAGTTTAATGAAATCACGAAGCCAACCATACAAAATGCAGTCAAACATCCTCGTCCTATTAATATTGAGAGAGTGGATGCGCAGCAGGCGCGGCGCTTATTAGATCGAATGGTAGGTTATCAGCTTAGTCCTCTGCTGTGGCGTAAAGTGAGAAAAGGACTTAGTGCCGGCCGGGTACAATCCGTTGCTGTCGGGATTATCTGTGATCGAGAAAAAGAAATTCAAGCTTTTGTGTCAGAAGAATATTGGTCAGTACTTACAAAAATGCGGGAAAAACCTAAAGGTAGTTTATTTGATTCACAAGTTATTTCAATCGATGGGAAAAAAGCCAAGATTGATAATGAGAGCCAAGCAGAAAGTATTAAAGAAGAATTAGAACAGGCTGATTTTACAGTAGCGGATGTAAAACGTCGTGAACGGCGTCGTAGTCCAGCAGCTCCCTTTATAACGAGTAGCTTGCAGCAAGAAGCATCTCGCAAGCTTGGTTTTACCTCTCGGAAAACGATGATGATTGCCCAACAATTATATGAAGGGTTAGAACTTGGCAGTTTAGGACACGTGGGGCTTATTACATATATGCGTACCGATTCCGTGCGTCTTGCCGAATCTGCTCAGCTAGACATTCGTAGTTTTGTTGAAAGTAAATATGGTAAAGAGTATCTGCCAGAAAAAAGTCCTGTATATGCGAATAAGAAATCCCAAGACGCTCATGAAGCAATACGACCAAGTAATTTTGAACTGCCACCGGATAAGCTGATAAAATATCTTTCGAAAGAACAATTACGGTTATATACTTTAATTTGGGAGCGGGTTGTTGCTAGCCAAATGACAGTGGCTATTTACGATACGGTAACGATTGATATTACAGCGGGACGTTTTGGTCTACGGTCGACAGGCTCTAAGGTTAAATTTCCTGGATTTATGGCTGTTTATACAGAAAGTAAAGATGATGAAGAAAAAGAGAAAGATGTAACCTTGCCTGAGCTAACCGTTGGGCAGAATATAAAATTAGACAAAGTGCTTCCCAAACAACATTTCACAGAGCCACCTCCTCGTTATACAGAAGCAACTCTTGTAAAGGTATTGGAAGAAAAAGGAATTGGTCGTCCGAGCACCTATGCCCCTATTATTGAAACTATTTTAGCAAGAGGGTATGTAGTAAGAGTTGATAAGAAATTTCAACCAACTGAGTTAGGGTTTGTCGTATTAGATTTATTGAAACAATATTTTAAGACCATTGTTGATGTTGAGTTTACGGCTAAGATGGAGAATAATCTAGATGCCATTGCAGAAGGTAAAGGTTCAAGAGTGGCATTGCTGCGAGAATTCTATACTTGGTTTGCTGTGGATTTGGCTCATGCAGAAGAAGAAATTGGCCATGTGGAGCTTCCAGTGGAAGTATCAGATGTACAGTGCGAAAATTGCGGTAAGTTTATGGTAGTAAAACATGGTCGTTTTGGAGATTTTCTAGCCTGTCCAGGTTTTCCTGAATGCCGCAATACCAAGGCTATTCTAAAAGAAACAGGTGTGCAATGTCCTAAATGCGCTGGAAATATTGTAGAACGTAAAACAAAACGTGGTAAAGTATTCTATGGGTGCCAAAGTTACCCTACTTGTGATTATATGACCTGGGATACACCCTTAAAAGAAAATTGCCAAAGCTGCGGCGCGTTTATGGTAAGACAAAATTTTAAAAATGGTCGATTTACTACCTTATGTAGTAATGAAAGCTGTGTAACTCGCCCCGTTGCTCCTGAGAAAAAAGTAGCTGAGAGTACGAAGAAAACGAAAGTGGTAGCTAAAAGTAAAGTAAAAGGTAAAGGGAAAACGGCAACTGCTACGAAAAAGAAGTCACTAAAAAAGACGGAAGTAACAATATAATCGGAGGAAAAGATGTGTCTAAAGTAACAATTATTGGAGCAGGACTAGCTGGCAGTGAGGCTGCATGGCAAGTAGCTGAAGCTGGTTTTGATGTTGAATTATATGAAATGCGGCCCCAGGTAATGTCGCCCGCTCATCATACGGATCAATTTGCAGAACTGGTTTGCAGTAATTCCTTGCGAGGGGCTGCTGTAGAAAATGCAGTTGGATTATTAAAAGAAGAGATGCGAAGATTAAATTCCTTAATTATGAAAGCGGCAGATGCTACGAAAGTTCCAGCTGGTGGAGCATTAGCAGTCGACCGTGAAGCTTTTAGTAAATATATTACAGATACCTTAAAGCAACATCCGCGAGTAAAGATTACTTATCAAGAAGTAACAGAGATTCCAGTCGCTGAGCCCCTTATTATTGCCAGTGGTCCCTTAACATCACCCGTCTTATCTGAAAAAATTGGAAAGATGACGGGTAAAGAATATCTTTACTTTTATGATGCGGCAGCACCCATTGTAGTTGGTGACTCTCTTGATATGTCAAAAGTATATCGAGCCTCTCGGTATGGTAAAGGGGATGATGATTACCTTAATTGTCCCATGACCAAAGAGGAATATACTGCTTTTTGGACAGAATTAACCAATGCAGAAACAGTTCCTGTTAAAAATTTTGAAAAAGCGATTTTTTTTGAAGGTTGTATGCCGGTAGAAGAAATGGCTGGCCGCGGCATTGATACCTTGCGCTTTGGCCCTCTTAAGCCAGTAGGTCTCGAGCATCCTCTTACTGGTGAAACCCCGCATGCTGTTATACAATTACGTCAAGATAATTTTGCAGCCACTTTGTATAATATTGTTGGTTTTCAAACACATTTAAAATGGCCAGAACAAGAACGGGTTTTTCGCTTAATACCAGGGCTGGAAAAGGCCGAATTTGTTCGTTTGGGGGTAATGCATCGCAATACCTTTATTAATTCCCCTAAGGTTCTTGCGTCTACCTTGCAGATGATAGATAAAGGTAGTACTTTTTTCGCCGGACAAATAACCGGTGTGGAAGGGTATGTTGAATCTGCGGCATCGGGACTTGTCGCAGGAATTAATGCTGCAAGGCAACTAGCCGGACTAGAACCTCTCGTGTTTCCAGCAGAAACCGCCCACGGAGCGTTATGTCAGTATATTACAAATGCGAACACAAAGCATTTTCAGCCGATGAATATAAATTTTGGACTACTACCAACCCTTGACCAAAGGATCAAAGATAAGAAAATGAAGAATGGATTGATTGCAGAACGCGCTCTATTGGCTTTAGAAAAATTTAGAGAAAAATTAGACAATTCCCTTGCATAATTAATAGTAGTATGCTACTATCAATAAATAGGGTTTGTTTCCTATTTCGACAAATAAGTAAATTTTACCCAACAAAACGCCTCACAACACACTGTAGTGAATGATCTGGCAGATATGGAACCATTTAATTTGCTGAATTACAGGGTGTACCATGAGGTGCTTTTTGTGTATTACCAGTACGAGGAACATATAAACCGTATACTAACACATAAGGTGTTTAGGAGGTGGTATTTATATTCCATGCTACAACCATTATTGCTGTAAAACATTTAGGGAAAACCGCTATTGCTGGAGACGGTCAAGTTACTTTTGGTGGCAATACCGTAATGAAACATAATGCGAAAAAGGTTCGGCGTTTATACCATGGCAAGGTGTTAGCTGGTTTTGCTGGCTCCGTTGCTGATGCTTTTACCTTGTTTAGCAAATTTGAAGCAAAATTAGAAGAATTTAATGGAAACTTAATGCGTGCAGCGGTAGAGCTAGCAAAAGATTGGCGTACAGACAGAGTGCTTCGTCGACTAGAAGCATTGCTGATTGTAACGGATCAAGAGCATATGCTGATTATTTCAGGTAATGGTGAAGTGATTGAACCTGATGATGGTGTTACTGCCATTGGTTCAGGTGGTTCCTATGCTTTGGCTGCGGCGCGAGCTTTAGTACAGCACTCTACACTCTCTGTTTCTGAAATTGTTCGCGAAGCACTTTTGATTGCCTCAAGTATTTGTGTATTCACAAATGATCATGTTACAGTTGAAGAATTGTAATATGATCATGATAAAAATCCTCAGACGCAGGCAAAGCCTAAGTCGTTCTTATTGGAATAAAGGAGTGTTTTACTGACTTTATTCTGTGAAAAAGGAGTGATGATATTGACTGAGATGACGCCAAAACAAATTGTGATAGAATTAGACAAATATATTGTAGGTCAAAAACAAGCCAAGAAATCAGTAGCCATTGCCCTTCGTAATCGCTGGCGCAGTAAACAATTGACCAAGGATGTAAAAGATGAGATTATCCCTAAAAATATATTAATGATTGGCCCGACGGGCGTTGGAAAAACAGAAATTGCTCGTCGTTTGGCTAAACTCGTGAATGCTCCTTTTGTAAAAGTAGAGGCTACTAAATTTACAGAAGTTGGATATGTGGGACGGGATGTTGAGTCCATGGTTCGTGATTTGGTGGAAACTGCAATCCGTATGGTGAAGCAACAAAAAATGGCAGAGGTAACCGATAAGGCTCGTAGCTTTGCGGAAGAACGTATTTTAGCTTTTTTTCTGCCAGCAGTGCCCAAAGAACCAAGCCGTAATCCTTTTGAAATCTTGTTTGGGGGGGGAATTGCTAAAGGGGAAATTTCCCAGATTCCTCTCGTTGAGAATTCACTGCATATTGAAGAAGACAAGGCTTATTGGCAAAAACGGTTAGCCGCGGGTGAATTGGAAAATGAAATTATTGAAATAATAGTTGAGGATAATGCAAATCCTATGGTGGGGGCTTTTTCTGGAACGGGTATTGAAGAAATGGGAATCAATATTCAAGATATGCTAGGAAGTTTTATCCCTAAGAAACAAAAACATCGTAAAGTAACGGTTGGCAATGCTCGCAAGTTATTGATTCAAGAAGAGGCTCAGAAGCTCATTGATATAGATGAAGTGATAGCTAGTGCTCTTGAGTTGGCTGAAAATTCTGGAATTATTTTCCTAGATGAGATTGATAAAATTGTAGGTCGTGGTCAGTCTTCTGGCCCCGATGTGTCCCGGGAAGGGGTGCAACGTGATATTTTGCCAATTGTTGAAGGTTCTACGGTAGTAACGAAATATGGTTCCTTAAAAACAGATCATATATTATTTATGGCGGCAGGAGCATTCCATACAACGAAACCATCCGAACTTATTCCAGAACTACAGGGACGCTTTCCCATTCGTGTAGAACTTACTAATTTATCAAAAGAAGATTTCAAACAAATTCTTACAGAACCTACTAATGCATTACTTAAGCAATATATTAGTTTGCTAGGAACAGAAGGAATTGAAATTGAATTTACGTTGGAGGCCATTGAAAAATTAGCAGAAATTGCTTTTCAGGTCAATGTTCAGACGGAGAATATTGGGGCTCGGCGATTACATACAGTAATGGAAAAACTCTTAGAAGACTTAGCATTTGATGCCCCAGATTTAACGAATAAAGTTATTTCCATTGATGGACAATATGTAAATGCTAAGTTAGAGCATATTGTAAAAGATCAGGATTTAAGTCATTTTATTTTATAAATTAGATTACTAACAGAAAGAAAGGTAGGAGAAGTTGTTGTGATATCTTTATTAGAACGTACTCGAAAAATTAATAAGTTACTGCAAAAATCAGAGAAAGTAGAATATGATGAAATATCTACGTTACTTAGTACTGTTATGGGTGCTAACACCTATATTGTTGGCAAAGATGGTAAATTATTTGGTTATGCCTTATTGGATAATTTTGAATGTGACTTAATGCGGGATAAGGTATTATTGCAAGGGGTCTTTCCAGAACGGTATGTGGAGTGGTTACTTAGAATCAATGAGACTTCTCCAAACTTAAGTCTTGAAGGCGGAAAGTGTTCCTTTAGTGATGGTACCGAATGTCTATTTAGTGATAAATTTACTACCATTGTACCAATTCATGGTGTTGGTGAAAGAATTGGCACCTTAATTGTAGCAAAATTTCATGCAGAGTTTAATGCAGATGATTTAATTTTAGCAGAGTATGGTGCTACTGTTGTTGGTATGGAAATTTTGAGAGATCGCAGCGGGAAGATTGAAGAAGAAGCGCGTAAAAAAGCGACTGTGCAGGTAGCGCTTGGAACATTGTCTTATTCTGAACTAGAAGCTGTTATACACATTCTCAATGAGTTAGAAGGAAATGAAGGTTTGTTAGTAGCAAGCAAGATTGCCGATCGCGTAGGTATTACTCGTTCGGTTATTGTAAATGCACTACGTAAGTTTGAAAGTGCTGGCGTGATTGAGTCAAAATCCCTAGGTATGAAAGGCACATATATAAAGGTGTTGAATGATCGTTTGTTTGAAGAACTAAAAAAACTTAAAAAGTAAGTATTGGAAATGTTATCTTTCATAAGGAAGTTATCCCCTTGTGTTTTCAGCGTCGAAAGCCATTGCAGGCAATGGATTTTCTGTACTGTGGAAATCTATAGGGGATTTTCTATGGAAAAAATAGTGGAACATCATGTAGACATTGTTCGCGAAAAATGCGGACTTTTGTCCCGTTTTCTCAATAAATGTAAGAAATAAAAGGGAATACTGTTTTTCATAAAGGAATTTTAATAGTTGTGTAGAATTATTAATTTAGAACTGTACATTTTCTGTAGGAAATTGCAAATATTTATAAAAATATGTATTTATAGGAGGATTGTGGTGCTAAAATCAATTGTATCATCACCGCGTGTTGCCGTGCTCGAACAGGCCATATCCGCATCTTCACTTCGCCAAAAGGTCATTAGCAATAACATTGCAAATGTAAACACGCCAGGTTATAAAAAAGGTGAGGTATTGTTTGAGGAAATGTTGCAAAGTGCTGTAAATGGTGATAAAATGCCAATGCTGCAAACAAATGCTCGACATTTACCTATGAAGCAAGGGACTATTCCCACACCTAAACTGAATGTTCTTAGCAATTCATCAATTCGAACCGATGGTAATAATGTAGATATAGATATTGAAATGGCTAGCTTAGCGAAAAATAGCATCTATTATAATGCTGTAGTACAACAAATAAGTGGTTACTTTGCAGGAATAAAATCAGCGATAAAAGAAGGGAGATAAACGGGTATGAGCATGTTTGGTGCTATTGATGCTGCAGCTTCGGGCTTAACAGCTGAAAGATTGAGAATGGACGTTATTTCCAATAATATTGCCAATGTAAATACAACACGTACTGCGGCAGGCGGTGCTTATCGTCGGCAAATGGTTGTATTTGCACCACGTGAAAATACGACTAATTTTGCCCAAGTATTGTCAGAGCAAATGGATGCTGGCAATGGTGTGCGAGTGGTAGGGATTGAGAAGGATAACTCACCAACTCGTAAAGTATACGACCCAGCTCATCCTGATGCCAATAAAGAGGGATATGTGGAGATGCCTAATATTAATATTGTAAATGAAATGGTAGATATGATTACTG
>JAPUES010000179.1 GCA_027492445.1 Sporomusaceae bacterium
GAAATTAAACATATCTGCAGTAATACAGATACTGAGATAGAAGCCTTTGTTCATGGTGCTTTATGTATTTCTTATTCCGGTCAGTGCTTGATGAGCAGTATGATTGGCGGGCGTAGTGGAAATCGGGGGCGCTGCGCTCAACCTTGTCGTTTGCCTTATACTCTTAAGGATAAACATGGTAATGAGGCTTTGCTCGAAGGGGATGCAGGAGAATATTTACTTAGTCCCCGAGATTTAAATACCTTAGAGATATTGCCAGAGCTAATACGGGCAGGGGTAACATCCTTTAAAATAGAAGGCCGTATGAAACGTCCCGAATATGTGGCAGTGGCAGTGGATACCTATCGACGAGCTATTGATGCTTGTTTGGCAGATGAAAAGAATTATGTAGTCGCTGAAAAAGAACAAAAAGATTTAGCACAAATCTTCAATCGTGATTTTACAACGGCTTATTTAGAAAAAAATCAGGGACGAAATATGATGAGTGACCGTAGGCCCAACAATCGAGGGGTACGCATTGGCCGGGTAAGTGAATACCAGTACCAAGAAAGAATGGCTACCATAAAACTAGATGAACCCTTATACATAAATGATATTGTTGAGTTTTGGGTTAAAGTCGGTGGACGAGTAAGTGCTACGATCACCGAAATGAGAGTAAATGGGGAAGTGGTAACGGCGGCCCCAGCCGGCGCTGAAGTATCCATCGGAGTACAACCAGTTCGCGTAAATGATAGAGTTTTTAAAGTATATGATGCGGGGCTCATGGAACGAGCACGTGCTTTTTTTGCTGAGCCTAATGCGATTCGGCGGGTAAAGGTTGATGCCCTTGTTGCGGTAAAGGAAGGACAGCCTCTTAAAATCAGCATCACCGATACAGAAGGTTTTTGTGGCAGCGCCGAGACTCAATTTTTAGCTCAAAAAGCCATTAAGAGACCGCTGACAGAAGAAACAATTGCCAAGCAAGTAGATCGTTTAGGTTCGACTATCTTTAGTTTACAGCATCTAGAGTGCCAGATTGATGGCGAGGTAATGGTACCCGTTAGTGAAATCAATGATGCTAGACGGCGGGCAGTGGAAGCACTAGAAAACGCTCGTTTGAAGACTTATGAGCGGCCCCCTTTATCTCCTTATACTAAAAATAGGAGTTCAGGAAATGAAAAAACTTATTCGACAGCTAAAGAGGCGTCGATTCCTTTATTAACCGTAAATGTCGACACTCTTGATAAAGTAAAGACCTGCCTTGCTAGTGGTGCGGACCTCATTCTCTTTGGGGGAGAGTCCTTTCAACACAAAGTCATTACCCATGATGAGTATCGCCATGCTGTGGCAATGGCACGTGAGCAAGGTAAAAAGATTATCTTAAATACACCTCGTATTGTAAAAGAGTGGCAGATGAAAGGACTTCAAACAGAACTACAGCTTTTTGAAGAATTGCAGCCTGATGGGGTTAGTATTAGTAATCTTGGTGTACTACAGCTAGCCAAAGAATTTTTGTCGGTAGGCCTTCATGGGGATTATCCACTAAATATTTATAATGATCAGTCCTTAGAGTTTTATGCAGCACAAGGATTTAAAAGTGCTACTATTTCTCCTGAACTTAATTTTTCTCAAATTGGCGAATTGAGCCAGGAAAGCGGACTAGATTTGGAATGCTTGGTTCATGGCTACTTAACCTTAATGGTCTCTGAATATTGTACAATCGGTAGCTATTTAGGGGAAGTGCATACGGGTAAATGCAATCAAGCTTGTCTTCGCAATGAATATCTCTTACATGATCGTAAGGAAGAGCACTTTCCCTTAGCGACGGATCAGTTTTGCCGTATGCATGTACTAAATGGCAAAGAACTATGTATGTTGCCCCATGTATCGCGATTTGGGAAACTAGGGGTTGCACGTTTGCGCATTGAGGGTAAGAAAGGTTCAGCAGAATATTTGGGTAAAATGACAAGGTTATATAAAGAAATCATACAGCAGGGGAACAATCATCCCTTGCTTCTACAAGATAAAATAAGTACGGTAGAACCAGAAAATATCACCCGCGGACATTATTTCCGTGGTGTGTTGTAAAACATAAGGAAGTTTTAGTCAATAGGAGAGAGAGTAATGGATTTAGCTGTATTACAAACGTTAGAATATCACAAAGTACGTGGGATGCTAGCAGACCGCAGCAGCACTACCATGGGGCGGGAGCTCTTGGAAGAGCTGGTGCCTGTTCGTGAACTAGCCGAAGTAAAAAGACGGATAGGGGAAACGAGAGAGGCAAGGGAGATACTTGATGCCATTACAAGTATACCTCTTGGCGGTATTCGGGATATTCGTTCCATGCTCAAGAGAGCAGAAGTCGGTTCTATTCTAGAGCCACATGAGCTAGTGGCTATTGGTAGTACTTTATATGGGGCCCGGCGCATGAAAAACTTTTTTGTGGATATGCCTGCCTCCTATGTGATTTTATCTGGGTATGTAGAAAAGATTACCGTGTTGCGTAACATTGAGAATCTTATTGAGAATATTGTAAATGAACAAGGTAATATTCGTGATGATGCTAGCGTAGAACTGGGTAAAATTCGGCGAGAAGTTCGAACATCCCAAAATCGTGTGAAAGAAAAACTGGATAGTATATTGCGATCGAGCGAATATCAAAAATATTTTCAAGATACATTGGTGACCATGCGCGGTGATCGCTATGTCATACCCATTAAGCAGGAAGCCCGGTATCATTTCCCAGGGATTATTCATGATCAATCGGCCAGCGGGGCTACGGTGTTTATTGAACCAATGGCCGTAGTCACCTTGAATAATGAAATTAAGCAGCTGATGTCAGCAGAAAAAAATGAAGTGGAACGGATTTTGAGAGCTGCTGCCGGACAAATTGCCAATCATTATGAAGAAATACATACCAATTGCCAAATGCTAGCTTGTCTTGATGCTGCCTTTGCCAAAGGAAAGCTTAGTCAAGATATGCGGGGAACATTGCCTATCATTAATGATCAAGGATATGTTAATTTGCGCCAGGCCCGTCATCCCTTAATAGCGGCTACGATTGTTGTTCCTATTGATATTTATATTGGTAAGGATTTTAATACTCTGCTGATTACAGGGCCTAATACGGGTGGTAAGACGGTAACGTTAAAAACACTAGGTTTGTTTGCCCTTATGACTCAGGCGGGCCTTTATATTCCCGTTGACAGTGGTTCTGAAATATCTGTATTTCAGAATGTCTTTGCCGATATTGGTGATGAACAAAGTATTGAACAAAGTCTTAGTACCTTTTCGGCTCATATGACGAATTTAGTTAAAATATTAAATAAGGTCTCTTATTGTGATTTAGTCCTCATTGATGAAATCGGTTCTGGTACGGATCCAGACGAAGGTTCTGCCCTTGCCATTGCTATGTTAGAATATTTACTTAAAGTGGGTGCTAGGACCATTGCCACCACTCACTATAGTGAATTAAAAACCTTTGCTTACTCTAAGCAAGGCATCGAAAATGCCAGTGTTGAATTTGATATCCAAACCTTAAGACCGACCTATCGTTTGTTAATTGGTATTCCTGGTAGCAGTAATGCCTTTGCCATTAGTAAGCGGCTAGGTTTATCCGATGCTATTATTGAACACGCGAAAAACTTTATTGGTAAAGAGCATGCCGAGTTTGAAACAGTGCTGAATGCCTTAGAAGAACAAAAAATAGCCTATGATAAACTCAACGAGGAATTAGGGCAGCAAGAACAATTGCTTAAAGACTTAAGAACAGAGCTGGCAGAAGAAAAAATATCATTAGCGGCAAGAAAACAGAATATCTTAGGAAAAGCGAGAGAAGAAGCCCAAGCCATCCTAAGGCAAGCGAGAAGAGAGACAGAAGGTATTATTAGCGAACTGAAGGCTCAATTTGCCGTTAACAGCAGTTCCACTAGACAAAGTACCATTGATAAAAGCAGAAAACGATTGCGCGATAATCTAGAATCCGTACAGACAAACGAGGCAGAAGAAGATCACCTACTGCCCCTTGCTACTCGGGAGATGCTAAAGCCTGGTACCACTATATATGTAACCACTCTCAAGCAAAAAGGCATAGTGTTGTCGGTAAATACTAGTGATGTAACGGTGCAGCTTGGTATTATGAAAATGAATGTACGAATTGGGGATTGCCGTCTCGCTACAGAAGAAAAAGGCGGCAAGGAAAAAATAAAAAAAGCAAGCATGGATTTTTCGAAAATGCAAGATATTTCCAGGGAAATAGACATTCGCGGTATGATGGTGGATGAAGCTGAAATTGTATTAGGTAAATATATAGATGATGCTATTTTAGCAGGTTTTACTAAAGTCCTTGTGATACATGGTAAAGGTACAGGAGCTTTGCGCAAAGGGGTTCGAAATTACCTAAAATACCATCATTATGTTCGAGATATTAGTATCGGTGAGCTGAATGAAGGTGGCGATGGGGCGACAGTGGTACAATTAAAATAAGGCAAATGATAAAGAGGTGTGAGAAATGCTCACACCTCTTTATCATTTTGAAAATTACTTTTCCAGTTTAGGGAGCGTCCTAACTCTGTTTTATCCTGTTTATCGTCATGGACAGGGGTTTGGGGCATAGTTTCGGTGGGCTCTTTTTTATCTGGCTTTTCTTTATTATTACTTCCTCCTAAACTATTTATCAGACCTAAAATACTAGAGATATTTGAAGGGTTCAAGGCGGATTTTAGCTGAGGGTTGTTGAGAAGGGGGAGTAGACTCATTAACATATCAGGAGAAGGACCGCCTCCTGAACCATCCGTGTTTTTGGTTAACTCACCTAGTATTTTCTGCAGGGGATTTCCTTGCGTCGCAGGTTGTATGTTTTGTGGTATCGATGCCATAGGAGGCTGTAGGCGCTGCACAATATGCAGTAGACACAACAAGGATAAGAGGGTAATTAGGGTATCGTAGCCTAAGCCTTCGCGGGCAAAGGTATCTAGTATAGATGTTATTGTTTGTAGCAAAGATTGATTGTTACTATCCTTCGGCATGTAGTACCCTCCTTAAAATAGGCCGGGAATTTTAGGAAGATTCATATCCCCTGCCAATTTACCCATAGCGGCTTGCTGCAGCTCGCGAGACTTTATTAAACCATTGTTTATGGTAGCAACGAGTAAATCTTGTAAGAGAATCGCATTATCGGCAGATAAGTATTTTGTATTGAGTTCAATAGCCAGTAATTCTTGTTGCCCGTTAAGGGTAAGCTTAATGACATCGCCGCTAGATACTTCAATGTGTTGGGCTTTTAAATGATCTTGTACGTTATCAACGTTTTGTTGAACTTTTTTTACTAATTCCATCATGTTTCCTAAGTTTTCCCACATAATATATTACCTCCATAATAATTTTTATGAGCCAATCATAAACCCCTTACATATATTACATTACATTGATGTAGATTATTTTATAAGGGGTGATGGGTGTGCGCTTACGGAGACACTATAAGAATTACAATCGGTCAGGTACAGGAAATGAAGAAGGTGATCTTCAAATAAGCGAGGATGAATTGGGTATAGAAGAAAAACACACAAAAAAACAGGAACAATATGAAACGGTAGAAGATAGAGAGAGTAAAGAAGCTAAAACAGGCAAACCGTTTAAAAAGATTCGCCAACTCCTGAAGAACCCTAACCTCAATATGCAAATTATGATGATTTTATTAAGTTTGACTTCAGATAATATCGCGATGGATAGACGGATTGATGGCATGACAATGGCAATTGACAAAGTTCGTAACATTACAGAGCTAGTTAATAATGGAATGCAGTCCATGAAAGTGGCCTCCGAAGTTCCGAAAAGTATTCGCCGTTTGTTAGAATAGCTTCTGATATAAAAAGAAAAAGTTTAGTAACACTTTCATTACGAGTACCATATATTGAAGTAGAAGGGCGGGCGATAGTTGAATAAGACTGAGTAAAAAAATTCAAATAATCGCCCTTATAAAGATATATTTAAGGAGGGAATAGGTAATGGCAAGAGGCGGTTTTTGTGGAGGTCAATCTTGGTGGATTATTATTATAATTCTTTTACTATTCTGCTTTAATGATGAAAGTAGTTTCTCATAATAGCATAGTGTACTTAGCCGATGGGAACACAGTACTTGGTGTTCCTAAACTTTTAAAGAGTCATCAAAGGATTGTTTTGCTAAAGAGTAACCAATTGATGGCTTTCCTCATATAGTAGTGTTGAGATGTTGATTTAATTTATGGTAAGGAGGAATAGACATGGGACGTGGATTTGGCTTTGGTGGCGGTTGTGGTGGCGGTTTTGGTGGTGGAATTTGGATCATTATCATCATCATCCTATTATTCTGTTGCTTTAGTAATGAAGACTCTAGTACTTGTTTGTAGTCTATAATAATGTATATGCGAAAATAAAAAAAACACGCGTGTTTTACGCGTGTTTTTTTTATTTTTAAGGATTATTTTTTTTAGTTGTGTCTTCAGTCTTCGCTGGACTAGTAGGGGCGGGGGGGGTAGTGGAACGTTTATCTGGTTTATTAGGAGGCGGGGGAAGAGTTTTATCAACGGTAACCGCATCATCCGTCTTTTTATCCGTTGGTTTCATTGTTTTTCCATCGACTTTTCCAGGATCTTTTGTATCTTTTGGATCTTTTGTATCTTTTTGATCTTTCTCATCAGAAGTTTTTTCGTCAATGGCCTTAGTTGGTGCACCGTAAAGGACTACACCCTCAGGTTTGCTAAAATCTCTAGCAGGAGTATTCGCTAATGCTTTACCCATAAATTCTCGCCAAATTGTAGCTGGAGTACTGCCACCTGTGATGCCGTTTAAATAGCCATCCGTGTCATAGCCTAGCCATACTGAGGCTACTAAATCAGGAGTAAAGCCAACAAACCATGCATCCTTATAGTCGCTGGTAGTACCTGTTTTCCCAGCTGCAGGGCGTCCGATGCTTGCCGCTGTTCCCGTACCGTTAGTGATAACACCACGCATCATATCGGTGAGAACATAGGCGCTCTTTGCATTAATTACGGATTTTTGTCTTGGTGTATATTGTTCTAAAATTTTGCCATTGCGGTCAATGACCTTAATAATAGCAGTCGGTTCCACGAGTACACCGCCATTAGCGAAGACGCCAAAGGCACTAGCAATTTCTAAAGGTGTAACACCTCTAGTCAGGCCCCCTAAGGACATGGCTAAGTTGCGATCATTGGTGTACCCTTGTAAAACTAAAGTGGTGATGCCCATTTGTTGGGCATAGTATAAAGGTTTATCTACGCCTATTTTATTGGCTAGTTTTACAGTTGGTATGTTAAGAGATTGTTCTAATGCTCCTCGGAGTGAAACGGTACCATGAAGTTTTCCATCATAATTAATGGGTGACCAGTCTCCGAAGCTAACAGTCTTATCCTCAACTACTGACGATGGATTCATACCCTCTTCAATAGCTGCTAAGTAAATAAAGGGTTTGAAAGCAGAACCGGGTTGACGTTCCGCGAGTACTGCGCGGTTAAATTGATCTGTGCCACGACCGCCCACCATTGCCTTTATATAACCAGTATGGGGTTCAATGGCAACTAATGCTCCTTGAGGTTGTTTTAAACCCGTGCTATCTGTTCGTCCTTCGGGAAGTTGCTGCATAGCTTGTTCCGCGGCGACTTGCATCGAAATATCTAAAGAAGTATATATTTTGAGACCATCCTTATAGACCGCATCGGCACCATATTTATCAATGAGATGTTGTGTTACATAATCGATAAAATAACTAGCAGTGTTTCCTTTACCAACTTGTGGACGTGTTGTTAATTTAAGTTTAGTACTGTGAGCTTTCGTAGCAGTTGCTTGGGTGATATATTCATATTTAACCATTTGCTCTAAGACGGTACCTTGTCTTTCCGTAGCAGCTTTTAGATTATTCAGGGGAGAGTAATAATTTGGACTTTTTGGAATGCCTGCAAGCATAGAACATTCTTCTAGAGTTAAATCTTCTACATTCTTACCGAAGTAGACCATAGCAGCTGATTGTACACCGTAGGCACCTTGTCCAAAATAAATTTGATTTAAATATAATTCCAAAATCTCGTTTTTACTATATTGTTGTTCGATTTGTAAGGCTAAAATAGCTTCTTGTATTTTACGTTTTAGTGTTCTTTCTTGTGATAGTAAAGCATTCTTGGCTAATTGCTGGGTGATTGTACTACCGCCTTCAGAAACACCCCGGTTGGTAATATTTGACCACAAAGCACGCAGGATACCTCGTGGGTCAATACCGATATGCTGGTAAAAACGAGCATCTTCGGCAGCTACAAAGGCATTTTGTAAATCTTTTGGAATTTTATTAATAGAAACAGGTAAGCGATTCTCAGCAGAATGAATGGTGCTGATTAATTTACCATTAATATCATATATTTGTGAAGATGCATTAGGTCTGATATCGTTTTTGAGGCTTGGCATACTATGAATGCTAGCTGTCAAGAAACCGAGACCAGCACCAGTAACCATTACAACAAATACTACTAAAACGACAATTGATAATTTTGAAAAACCCTTTGTAGAAGAGCGACGGTCAGTTTTTTGACTATCACTGCGATCATTATCCATTGGCAACCTCCTCAGAATTCAATATGTTCATTATTATAACATAAAACAAAATTATTAGGAGTAAAAATACGAAATGATATAACAATAGTTGCTAAAAATAGCGTTTTTTTAGATGAAAAATTTCTTTCCTATATTATACATACACATCCACTTCATATTAAACATATAAGTAAGGATAGATACCTGTAAATAGGCATTAAGCTAGGAGGGAAAATATGAGATTCCTAGTGGGGAAAAAGCATAAAATCCTACCATTTATCATACTAATTATGTTATCCTGTGTTGGTTTAATCATGAGTTTTTGGACGGTAGAAACTCATTTAAAACCAACCTTACTAGCCATCGCTGAAGCGAAAGCTACGCTAATTGCCACTCAATCTATTAATAATGTTATTAATGAGAGCGTAAGCTTAGGAATTGATCCACAAAAATTAGTGAATGTTACCTTAGATAGTCGCGGACGTGTTGTGCTAATACAACCTAATACTATGGAATTTAATAAAATTGCTGCCGATACTACCATAAAAGTGCAAAATGCATTAAAAGAGATTCGAGAAGAAAAAATTAATATCCCTATCGGACAAATTCTCGGTAGCCAGTTGCTAGCAAGCGTAGGACCTAACATAACCGTTACTGTTATTCCAATCGGCACAGTGCAAGTAAAAGTAATTGATAAATTTGAACAGGCGGGTATAAACCAAACAAGACATATGGTTTATTTGATTGCAACAACACAAATAAGAATTGTGGTTCCCTTAGTGAGCAAAAGCGTCAGTGTAAATACCCAAGTGCCGATTGCAGAATATGTAGTTGTTGGTGAAGTGCCTAGTACCTATATGCAGTTTCCTTTCCCACTGCAAAATAACGGAAATCTTGAAGAAAGTATACAAGAAATTACAAAAGAATAGTTTTCACAGCAAGAAACAGGAAGGTCTTGACATAACTTTTCACATTGTGTTATTATAAACAAGCAAGTTTTGAAATGAAAAGTTGCAGAAAAAAATTGACAGGTGCAGAATAATGAGATATAATATTATTCGTTGCCGATAAAGCTGTATTGTACCGTTTTGTCTGTCAAGCGAAGGTGTTCTTTGAAAACTAAACAATGTAAGTAAGTTAAAATAAGCCAGATGTGC
>JAPUES010000180.1 GCA_027492445.1 Sporomusaceae bacterium
AAAATTCTTCGACGAAACTTGATACATTCCTTTATTTAATCAATTTGTCTATTTGTGGTATTACTTTTTCACAAAATATTTCTACAATGTCTCCATCCAATCGCCCAATTTTTGCTTCCTCTTTTAAAATTTTAATGGCTTTTTCTACGGGAATCGGTGGTTTATAAGGACGATCAATGGCGGTTAGTGCATCAAAAATATCGGCAGTTGCCAGCATTCTTGTTTGAATCAGAATGTCGGCGGCGGCTAATCCTTGGGGGTACCCAGACCCATCCATTTTTTCATGATGTCCAGCGGCAATAACAGGGATCTGCTTCATACTATGCTCCCATGGGATGTATTTAAGAATTTCTGCGGTATAGGCAGCATGTTGATTCATGGAATTCTTTTCTTCTTCCGTTAGATTCCCCCTTCTCACCATTAAGTTTGTCTGTTCAAAGGTATCTAATATTCTACTTGCTGCGCCATCCTCATTTATAAATTGCAGTGCAGCAACTCTTTTAATTTCTTCCTCTTCTTCTAGTGAGATATATTCTTTACTGTTCATCTGCAAAATAAAGTGATAGTAAGAATCTAGATTCCTAAGCATCTCAGTATCATGGTTCGTTAGCCCCTTCGTCAATTGCCGCAAAGCCAAGGACTGTTTATAATACTTAAAACGATATTCAATCACAGACATCCGTTCATCAGAAAGGCGATGTTTTTTCAATAAAACATCCTCACGCACGCCAATTTTGCCAACATCATGAAGAAGTGCTGCATAATATAATTCTTGGATTTGGTTATTAGAAAACTGAGTAATTTGATACTTCTCACCTTGGGCAGCATTAATGGCTTGGCATAATAGGGTGACATAGCTAGCCACTCGTCTCGAATGGCCAGCAGTTGCCGTATCGCGAGCATCAATGGCCGCTACGATTGTTTCAATAAAAGCTTGGTACAATTGACGTATTTCTTGCTCTTTTCTTTGTAGTTCAAGAATATTCTCATTTAGTGCCAATTCACGGGCTTCTAGTTTAACCATCATCATGCCGAAGCTTTCTGCCAAAGCTGCTATTTTTTCATTATATGGACCTGCTTTTACATAGTCAAACACCTCACTAGAGTTGTCATAGTTTCCATTTAATATCTTTAATGAATGTTTAATAATGCAATCAATGACGGGTTCGTACAAAATATTCATAAACACCTCTCACCTAACAAAAGAGCTATTTGCCACCATGGACAAATAGCTTTTTTATATTTTATAAAGAGCCTCCCCACTACCGTTCTTCCCTATTATAGGGTATACCTAATGCCCCTGGTGATGCTACATGTCGTTTTTTTGTTTAGAGACTCACAATAATTAATACCACAATTGTAATCACATAGGGTAGCATCTTTAGAAAGAAAGAAGAAACAGTAATTCCTAAATTTTGCATATGAAATCCTAACACATCCACCACGCCAAATAACCAGCTTCCTAAAAATGCTTTCGTTGGATTCCAAGTAGCAAAAATAACCAGCGCGACAGCAATCCATCCCCTGCCAGCTGTCATATTTTCAAGCCACGAAGGTGCATAAGCCAAAGATAAATATGCTCCGCCCATGCCAGCCAGCATACCGCCTAGCACTACACACGCATAACGAATGGCAAAAACATTCACGCCTGCAGCATCGGCTGCACTAGGATTTTCACCAACAGCCCTGATTTTTAAGCCAGTTTTCGTGCGATACAGTATAAACCAAAAAACAGCTACTGCCAAATAACCGATATATACTAATACATCATGCTGAAATAAAATGGGTCCTAGCCAAGGAATTTCACTTAATCCTGGAATAGGTACAGGTTTAAAGGTGACTAGTAGCGGCCTACCAATTAGTGTCTGCCCTAAATAACCGCTTAGCCCAGTGCCAAATAAAGCGAGGGCTAGACCGCTTACTACTTGATTGGCGCGTAAGGTAATGGTTAAAAAGGCATGAATAAGTGCCATTAAGCCACTAGCGACAATAGCTGCTAATAAACCGAGCCATTGATTATTGGTATCCATGGTAATCATAAAACCTGTCACAGCACCAACAAGCATCATTCCTTCGACGCCGAGGTTTAGCACTCCCGCCTGTTCACTGATAATCTCACCAAGAGCAGCAAATAAAATAGGTGTACCTGCAATAATCCCCGTTGCTAATATTGCAGTAAGTAAGGACGCTTCCATTACTGCTTACCTCCTTTGCTACCCCAAGTTAAGCGATATTTTACAAAAATCTCACCGCCGACTACAAAGAACAAAATAGCGCCTTGCAACATAGCCACCGTTGCAGCTGGAAAACCACTGGTCTGAATGCTGTAACCGCCCACGAGTAAGCCGCCAAATAAAAAGGATACTACCACAACGGCCCAAGGATTCAAACGGGCTAACCAAGCAATAATAATCGCAGAATAGCCATAGCCTGGGGAAATACCATGCTGGAGCCGTTGGGTAATGGCAGAAACCTCTGTCATTCCTGCAATCCCTGCCAGACCGCCGCTAATAAACATAACCAGTAAAATATTTCGGATATGATTCATTCCTGCATACTTTGCAGCAACTGCACTCTCACCACTGACCCGAATTTCAAAGCCCCATTTTGTATAATTTAGTACAATATATAGTATTACTGCTGCTAAGATTGCCAAGATAAGACCAACGTGAATACGAGTATCGCCTAAAGCAGGCAGTATGGCACTCTCCGAAAAAGGAGCTGTTATGGGAAAATTAAATCCTTTAGGATCTCGCCATGGACCGTAGACTAAATAATCAACCCATAAAATACCTACGTAGTTTAATAATAAAGTGGTAATGGTTTCATTGACTTTAAAATAGGCCCGCGGAATGGCCGGTAACAATCCCCAAATACCACCCGTTATAAAACTCATTACTAGCATACCTGGTAATAATAAGTAGATTGGCCAAGTGGGAAAATTTAGTGCCAGCCACGTTGCACCAAAGGCTCCCATATAAAGTTGCCCCTCCGCACCAATATTCCAAAGTTGCATACGAAAGGCCAAGGCTACCCCAAGTCCTGTTAACATAAGGGGAATGGACTTAACGACGGTTTCTGATAATCCATAGACGGAACCAAAAGCGCCGTCAAACATAAGACCATAAATATAAAGGGGATCTTTGCCCGTAGCCCCAATAAACAGTCCCACAAAACATAACCCTATAATAACGGACAGGAAGGGTACTAAAAATAGCACACTTAAGGGTGTTGCACTTCTTTTTTCAAAGCGGATTGCTGATATCCATTCACATTGCATCTTCTTTCAACATCCTTTTCCCAGCCATCATCATGCCAACCTCTTCGATAGTGGTTGCACAAGGCTCTATAATCCCCATGATTTCACCTTCATGCAGCACTACAATTCGGTCGGATAGCATAAACAATTCTTCTAGTTCTTCCGAAATAAAAAGTACTCCATTGCCCCCATCCCGTTCAGCCATTAAAAGCTTGCGCACCACTTCCATAGCCCCTACATCGAGGCCACGCATAGGGTAAACAGCTACCGTTAGACGGGGGTTTGCAGAAATTTCACGGGCTAATAATAGCTTTTGCAAATTGCCGCCAGAGAGCATATTTACTGAATTTGACAGACTAGCAAGTTTGATATCAAACTTTTCTACAGCCTCTTGGGTCTCTTTTTTTGCACTTCGCCAATTAATAAAATACCCTGCAAGACTGTGATAGCTTTTTAAAATAAAGTTATCAACCGCATTTAGCCCTGGCACCAATCCTGTCCCTAATCGATCTTCTGGGATATAACTCACTCCTGCTGAAATAAGGGACCGAACACTACTATGGGTATGATCTTGTTCATCAATAAATTTCTTGCCTGTTTGTAGCAATCGTAAGCCCGCAATGACCTCAGCTAGTTCACTTTGCCCATTTCCTGCAATGCCGGCAATCCCGACAATTTCACCGCCAAAGATGTCTAAGGATATATTTTTTAATGCCTTTTGTCCTCGATTCCCTAGGCAAGATACGTCATGAAGGGCTAATATCTTAGAGCCACGCTTACTATTTTTCTTCGTTATATCAAATAAGATATTGCGTCCAACCATCATTCTAGTGAGTTCTTCTTCATTAGTACTGGCGGTTTGTACGGTACCAATTGCTTTACCACCACGCAATACGGTAATGTTATCTGTGTTTTCCAAGACCTCAGTGAGCTTATGGGAAATAACAATCACACTTTTCCCTTGGTTTGCCATTAGTCGTAAGGTTTTATAAAGTTCAGCAGCTTCTTGCGGCGTAAGCACCGCTGTCGGTTCATCTAAAATCAGAATTTCCGCGCCCCAAAATAAGGCTTTTATAATTTCTGCTCGTTGTTGTTCGCCAATGGATAGTTGCCACACTTGGGCATCGGGATTGACATGAAAGCCATAACGCAAGCAAAACTCTTCAATTTTTTCCTTAATTGCCTGCAAATCATAAATTTCATTGCTAGACTGTAAACCTAAGAGAATATTCTCAGCAACTGTAAATGTTTTCACCAGCTTAAAATGCTGATGCACAATGCCAATTCCTTGCAAGACGGCATCTTTGGGTGAATAGAATTTCACCGCTTGTCCGCTAATATAAATTTCGCCACTGTCGGGTCGATAGAGACCGGTTAAAATACTCATTAGCGTACTTTTTCCTGCACCATTTTCGCCAAGCAGGGCATGAATTTCCCCCTTGTTAATGGTCAAATTGACTTGATCATTAGCCCGGATCCCAGGGAAACTTTTCGTGATATTTTTCATGGTTACCACTGCGGTTTCTATGCTTATCGCCCCCTTTTAGCCATCCTAAAGCTGATTGTTTGAGCTTTGGCAATCCAAAGATAAAACCATAGCAGCTCGCTTGTTTCCATCGAGCTGCTATACTTTCCCCACAATAGACTCCTGCCCTAGCCACAACTAACCAATTATTTGGAAATGGAACCTTCTACCCCTTTAACAAACCAATTAAATTCTAGCATTTCCTTATCTGACATTCTTTGTCCTGCGGAAACCTTAACTTGCCCTTGTTGATCGGCAAGAGGCCCTGTAAAGACATCCCACTCATTTTTCACAATGGATTCTTTCTTCTTCGCCACTAAGGCTTTTGTATCTTCACTCACCATAGGTCCATAAGGGGCCAAATCAACAATATTTTCTGACATAGCACCCCAATATTGTTCTGTTTTCCAGGTTTTATCCATAACTGATTTGACAACCTTTACGTAGTAAGGTCCCCAATTCCATACGGGGCCAGTCAGAATGGCTTTAGGAGCAAAAGCACGCATATCTGTGTTATAAGAAACAGCAAATTTGCCTTTTTCTTCAGCTGCTTGCATTGGTCCAGGAGTATCTTGATGCATGGCAATCACGTCAGCGCCAGCATCAAGCAAACTTTTCGCTGCATCTTTTTCGGAAGCTGGATTGTACCAAGTATTGGTCCATACTACTTTTACGGTAACATTAGGATTAACAGCTTGTGCCCCTAATGTAAAGGCATTAATACCGCGCACTACTTCTGGAATCGGGAAAGCAGCCACATAGCCAATAACATTGCCTTGGGTTTGTTTGCCAGCTACCATACCAGACAAGTAACGTGCCTGATACATTCTGCCGAAATATGTACCAATATTATTGCCCGTTTTAAAACCAGAGCAATGCATAAAAGTTACATCAGGAAACTTTGGTGCTACTTTTTGGATATAATCCATATAACCAAAGCTAGTAGCAAAAATAATCTTATTGCCTTTCATGGCGAGCTCTGTTAATACTCGTTCCGCGTCGGCACCTTCGGGAACTGCTTCGACGAAGGTTGTCTCTACATTCGGTAATTCTTTACCCAAATATTGACGTGCTTGATCATGAGCATAAGACCAACCTGCATCACCAACAGGTCCTACATAAATGAAGCCCACCTTAAGTTTTTCTTGTCCCGCTGGTTTGTTTTCTTCCGCCTTTTGCTTACCACAGCCTGTAGCCAAAACAGTTACCATTAAAAAAATCGCTAACAATAATATAGGATATTTGCGCTTTTTGCCATTCATTTGCTTTCCTCCATCTCATATAATTATTTATATAGTGGGCAATTACCCAAAGGGGCATAGTAAAAGAGGGCAGAATAGAATTCTGTCTCTTTAGTTCGTTATACTTGATGGTTTCCCCTGCCAAATTTATCAATTCTCAACATAATATTTCACGGTACGTCGTCATATAAAAATTCCTTACCAAAAACATGAAACCCACATGCAAGATATGACAAGTTAAAACAATATACACTACCATTTATATAAGCTATAATAATTATATAATTACTGGTTAAGAATGGTATCTAAATAATCGAAATAACATTAAGGATATATGATCATGAACAAGTTAACTAAAAAAACTTTAGGTATTTTCATATTACTATTCTTTATGGAATTTCCCACTACTACAAATGTCGTGTTGGCAAATAATCAAAATAGCCTTCTTGCTACCGAGGCTAAAATTGCCTACGCTGATTGGAAAAAAAACTATGTAGTTCCTGTGTCAGACAAGAGGAGTAGAGTGATCAATCCTCAGGATAACAATATTACCGTAAGCGAAGGAATCGGCTATGGCTTATTGTTTAGTGCCGCTGTTGAAGATGAAACAACCTTCGAAGAACTTTGGCAATACGCTAAGCAATATCTGAATAAGAATGGGCTTATGCATTGGAAAATAAATGCAAAAGGCAAAATAATCGGTAAAGGCTCGGCTACAGATGCGGATCAGGATATTGCTTATGCACTACTACTAGCCGACAAAAAATGGCCGCTGAAACACTACCAAGAGGATGCTAAAAGGATGATTAAAGCGATCAGAAAGCATGAGGTTTCCTCCACAAACTTATTGTTACCTGGCGATAGCTGGACCTGGACCAATCAACCACCCTTAAATCCCTCCTACATTGCACTTTCCTATTATCAAGAATTTGCAGCAGCGACAAAGGATCCCTCGTGGGAAAAAATTGCTTTGGCTAACCTGCAATTTCTAAATCAAGTAGCAAACAAGGATACGGGTCTTGCACCCGACTGGGTCAATCAAAACGGTACTACAAAGAATCGGGAAAACAAATTCGGGTATGATGCAATCAGAGTTCCTATACGATTATATCCTTTTTATATGCGTTCTAATAATCCCACGGCTGGTATGATATTACAAAAAGAGTATGATTTTTTTGTTAGCGAAGGAATTAACAATTTAGTTGCAGGCTATACCACTACCGGGCGCCCCCTCGTATCTCATTTAACTTCTGCTTACTTAGCATCTTTTGCTATGATTGGTTATATGCACCCTACTTCCAATTTTAGTGTGGATTTATTACAGCGTCTCATTCACGATCCTACCCCTGACTATTATAGTAGTTCATTAAAGGTATGGGTATTGTTAACGATTACAGGCAAATTATAATTACTTTACAAAGGAGCACCAATCATGATTAAAGGAAAAAGCAAGCCAAAAAAATTATTATTACTTTTATGCTTTATTATGCATCTTATTTATTTTGGCTGGAGAATTATATACACCCTGCCTTTAAGCTATGGAACTCCTTCTATCATTGCTGGCATACTTCTTTTAATCGCTGAATTAGCAGGAGTTTGGGGAACAGTAGTCTTTTATATCACGGTCTGGGATGTAAAAAAAGTTGTTACCCCTGAGGTACGTACAGAAAAATTTCCTGATGTAGATGTTTTTATTGCTACCTATAATGAACCTACAGAACTACTCTATAAAACCATTATTGGTTGTCTCAATATGGAATATCCTGATAAATCTAAAATACATATTTATGTTTGCGATGATGGCAACCGTCAGGAAATGAAAGAACTGTGCCAGCAATTAGAAGTTGGGTATATCACTAGAAACGATAATATGCATGCGAAAGCTGGGAATCTGAATAATGCCTTAGCAGTAACAACTTCACCGTGCATTGTCACCTTCGACGCCGACATGATACCACGACATAATTTCCTGATGAAAACCATCCCTTTTTTCTTAGAAGAAGAAGCGGTTGGTTTTGTACAAGTACCACAAAACTTTTATAATCCAGATCCCTTTCAATACAATCTGTTTTCTGAGAAGAACATTCCTAATGAGCAAAACTTTTTCTTCCGTGTGATTCAGTCCGCCAAAAATAAATATAATGCTACTATTTATGCTGGTTCAAATACAGCACTTTCAAGAGAAGCACTGAAAGCCATTGGCGGTTTTGTTACAGGAACAATTACGGAAGATTTTGCTACAGGGATGATGATTCAAAGCAAAGGTTATAAGACGGTGTACTTAAATGAAATTCTTGCTTCTGGCCTATCGCCTGAAACTTTAGAAGATTTATATAACCAACGCATTCGCTGGGGGCGTGGCGCAGTACAGACATTTAAAGCCCATAATCCACTCCGTCAGTCTGGTTTAAGCGTTATGCAAAAAATCATCTATTTTGATGCATTACTCTATTGGTATTTTGGCATATGGCGCTTTATTTTCTTATTTGCCCCTATCCTTTTTATCCTGTTTAACATTACAATGATTGATGCATCAGCACTGTCTATGCTGGCAATCTGGTTTCCCTTCTACGTTATAACCAATTATACATTTACGCAATTTACACAAAATATTAGAAGTGCTAGTTGGAGTAATATCTATGATACTATTTTATTTCCACAAATTAGTGTGGGAGTGATTGGCGAGACACTGGGTTTAAAATTAGCAAAATTCAAGGTTACTCCCAAAGACAATGTTACCCGGAAATATTTTATACACAAATTCAAACTTGTAGGCCCACAAATTGTATTGATTGCTTTATCAGTGGCTAGCATAGGAAAAATCAGTTATCTCTTTTTTATAGGGCAATTTAACGATAGTTATATTATTAATCTTTTTTGGCTGGTATATAATTTATATATATTGACTATGGCAGTATTCTTCTCATCGGAGCGCCCTAAATTCCGTAGTACGGAACGAATGTTTATTGGTGCAGATACTAAGGTTAAGCTACATGTTAATTCTTATATACTAGAAGGTACTATTTGCAACATTTCAGAAACTGGTGTATTAGTACAGTTAGATGCACCTGAATATATTAATCCTAATAATATATTTAACCTTGAAATAATAACCGATCGATATAGCTGCAAATTTTGGGCAGAATTAATTCGCTTAGACACCACTCATCAACAATATAACTATTCTTTTCATATTGCACAAATAGATGAACTAGAATATCGACAGTTGCTACTCATCTTGTATGATCGCATTCCCGAGTTACCACAAGAAATGCACGAGGGAACTACGTTATTTACTAATTTATCTAAAAATCTCAGCAATAGGCAAAAAGATATTATAACACTGAATCGAAAGTTTCCTAGGGTCTTAGT
>JAPUES010000181.1 GCA_027492445.1 Sporomusaceae bacterium
GCAAAATCACCGTATTCCTTGGTATCACTGCCATAGGAATTCACATTTTGTCCAAGAAGAGTGATTTCTTTAAAGCCTTCCAGGCCTAATTGCTGAACTTCCTTTACAATATCCTGTATTGGTCGGCTACGTTCCCGTCCCCGGACATAAGGAACAATGCAGTAGGTGCAAAAATTATTACAACCATACATAATGGGAACCCAGGCAGAAATGCTGCCCTTACGAATGGTTGGAACATCAGGTGCTAACCGCTCGGCTTGATCCCAAACTGCTAGTACATGATCCTTTTTTTCCTCATATTCTTTTACAAGATCCAATAATTGATGAACATTGTGTGTACCTAGGACCAAATCAATATGGGGAGCTTTTTCAAATAGCTTTTCCCGGTCTTTTTGTGCCATACAGCCTGTAATACCGATAATCAAATTTGGATTACTCGCTTTGAGGGTTTTTAGCTCGCCGATTTTTCCATATATTTTCTTTTCAGCGCTTTCCCGGACACAACAAGTATTGACCAATACAAAATTAGCTTGGTCGAGGGCATCGGTATATTCATACCCAATGCTTTTTAATTGACCTGCCAATCGCTCAGAATCATGCTGATTCATTTGGCAGCCATAAGTAACAACGGTAAAGTACTTTATATCTGAATGGTGCATATCCATCAACTCCCAATAAATTTCTTTGCTATATCCTAAATATTATAGCCTAAATGAGTATCTTTATCAAATAACAATCTTGGTAAATTACAATTAATAAGCCTGATAGCAGTGCTATCAGGCTTATTAATTGTTTATTGTTTTTTTCGTTGTACACCCCAAATGGTGCGAAGGCCCATAAAGAGAACAAAAACGCCAAAGATTTTTTTTAGATTATCAGCCGGTATATATTGCACAAAATTTGCGCTGAGTAGTGCACCTAGTACGGCGCCAATGCTTAAATAAAAGGCCAGCTTATAATTTACTAGCTGGGCTTTGTGCAATTGCCAGATACCTGCTAAGGCGGTAGGTATAATGACCAGTAAGGAAATACCTTGGGCGGTATGTTGTGACATATCTAATAAAAAAATCATAATAGGAATGAGTATCAGCCCACCACCGACACCCAATAAGCCGCTTAATACGCCTGCAAACATGCCTGCTAGTAAAGTAATTATGATTGTCATGATACAATCATCCTTATACCAACTAATACTAAAAAGAAGCCAAAGATTTTCTTTAAGTGGTCAGGGGAAATTTTCTTCATTCCCTTGGCACTTAAAGTGGCGCCAATAATACTGCCAACAGCTAAATTAAGGGCGGGCATCAAGTTAGCATTACCATTAAAGCCATATACAATGCTTGCTGATACTGCGGTGGGCACAATCACAGCAAGAGAGGTTCCATGAGCCATATGTTGGCTTACCCCTAGATAACCAACCATGAGGGGGACTAATACGATGCCGCCACCAATGCCTAATAAACCACTTAATATGCCAGCAAAAAAACCAAAACTAATAACTTTTATTTTATTCTCCATAGATAGTTTTCACCTCGACATGAATTGTTGATTGTCTCTTCCTTAATCAATACTAAGACGTTTTACAGAAACATTTACTTCCTTAACCATTAAGCCTGTCATATGCTCTACCATCTTTTTAATACGCCCCTGGGCCTCATAAGCAATATCCCACAAGGAATTCCCATATTTTACAGTTACGTCTAAGTGAATGGAAATTCCTTTTTCATCATCATGTGAATTTTTAACATTTATATGAGTAGCACGGGGAATTTGAGGATCTGTTGTTGCCACATAATCCACAATGGTAGCAATGGCAGCATCGGAAATCAGTAATTTACCATAGTAACTGAAAATCGGACGTACAATTGATTTTTCACCGATTTTGCGCCGGAGGGATTTAGGTTTCTTAAAAAAGATTTCAAGGGGATCGATGAGATAACCTGAAAAATGCGGTTTTAATTCAATGGTTGGTACAGGGATGACATGCTTACCCTCTTTTAGCCTACTTTCGCGGGCTTTATTCATTTCAGCTGGCGTTGCAATATCCTCAATCATAATAATTTTACTAAGCTCAGGGAGCTTTAATATGGTAATAATTTTTTCAATCATATTTATCGATGTTCCTAGTACCAAGATTCGCTGCGGCTCTACAGTAGCAATGGCTTCTCGAACCTCCTGGGCATGAGCTTCTTCCATAAAAATAGCTCTTTTTACGGCCATTATTTTACTAGCTTCGCTTTTCGCCGAACGTCCAGCAATAATTTTACTATCTTTTATTAATAAACCATCATCGATAATGGTATCAATATTATGTTCATGGGCGACCACAAGGGCGCGATGGCTTTTACCAGTTCCACTGGCCCCTACTAATGCCATAATTTCCATTCGGCAACCTCCTCTTTTTCTACACTTTAAATGAGGGTTCATACATAAAAATAAACACCTTTACAGGTGTTGTCAAGTTAAATCGGAGAAAATGTTAAATTTCTCTTCTAATTTAGCAATACGTAAGTTTTGGGACATAATCGTTTGTGCATATTGCCAATTGCTTTTCTTGAGCTTATTATTTTGATTTTCCAGTATTGAGAATTGTTCACATTTTTCTTTTTCCAGACAATCTAGTAAATTCATTAATATCCGGCGACTAACGCGCAGGGCTGCTACTTTTTCTTCTAATTCTTGAATTTGTGACTGCAATGTAACAATCAGGCTGATGTTCTTATCCATACTCCATCTCCCTGAGATAGTTTATGTAGTCACTATCATCATGAAATAATAGTGACTACATTCTAGAAATTCTATTTGTATATAACCTATGTTTTTTTGCATTATTTATGAATAATACTTCCTTCTAGTTGATATGCCAAGGTTGTAGGAAGGGTGAAAACCCCTAAGGTTTCGGGGAAGCGGCCACTAATTCCATGAAAATCAGAACCGCCAGTAATAAGAAGCTGATGGTGGTTCGCCATAGTAAGATATTTTTTTATTTCCTCTTCACTATGGGTAGGGTGATACACTTCTAAGCCTTGAATGCCGCAATGAATCATATCCATAACTATTTCATCATTCTTTATGAGGCCAGGATGGGCTAATACAGGAATGCCATTCGCGTCCTGTATTACTGCAATCACCTGACTGGGGGTTAGCTTGTAATGGGGTACATACGCTGGACCATTCTTACCAATAAGCTGTGTAAAGGCCTCTGAGACGGTGAGAAAATAGCCTTGTTCTACTAAGGCTTTCCCAATATGAGGTCTGCCAATAGCGGTGGCTTTCTCTGCTAGTTTTACTACCTGCTGGTAAGTAATAAAGTAACCAAGGTCATGTAGTTTATGAATCATTTGCTGGGTTCGCTCATGACGATGAGCAATTAAAAGCTGTAATTGATTCTGGAGCTTTTGATTATGAATATCAATATTATATCCTAAAATATGCACTTCCCATTCGGGCAAATCACTACTAAGCTCAATACCAGGAATAACCGATAAGGTACTAGGCACAGTTACACCAGACTTTTTTAATTCCAATAGTCCATCGACAGTATCGTGGTCGGTAATGGAAATATGGGATAAACCTGCCTCCATTGCTGCTGTAATGATCCCTATTGGGGAAAGGCGACCATCAGAGGCCGTTGTATGAATATGTAAATCAACTTTCATGGGTACTTAGATTTTGGGCGAGTTGCACTAAGGTACGTACCCCTACCCCAGTGGCACCTTTCACCTGATAACCTATATTTTTTGAGCTGTCGGAAGTACCTGCAATATCCATATGTACCCAAGGAAGCTCCTGTGTAAATTCCGCAATAAATAGACCCGCTGTAATGGTACCCGCCTCACGACCACCAGCATTTTTAAAGTCTGCAATATCGCTTTTTAGCTGCTCTTTGTACTCAATGAAATTTGGTAGTTCCCACATTTTTTCCCCGGTAGTTTGTGCAGCATGTAATAATTGTTGGCAAAAAGAAGAATTATTCGTAATGAGTCCTGTGGTTACATGGCCGAGGGCAATCACACAGGCCCCCGTTAACGTGGCAACGTCGATGATATGGGTAGCGCCAAGCTTAATGCCATAAGTAATGGCATCGGCTAAAATTAACCGGCCTTCGGCATCGGTTGTAATAATTTCTATGGTTTTGCCACTCATGGAGGAAATAACGTCTCCTGGTTTAAAAGCATGACCGGAAGGCATATTTTCAGTACAAGGGATAATTCCCATAATATTAACTTTGGGTTTAATTTTTCCTATTGCAAGCATCGTCCCGAGAACAGTAGCGCCACCGGCCATATCACCTTTCATTTCCCCCATGTTTAAACTGGGTTTAATCGAAATTCCCCCACTGTCAAAGGTCACCCCTTTTCCTACCAAGGCGGTCATTTGTGCACTAGCAGGATTACCAGTATATTTTAAAACAATCATTTTTGGCGGTTGACAACTTCCTTGAGCAACGGCGAGTAATGCATGCATATTTTCTTTTTCCATGTCTTCGCGTTCGAGTATTGTTGTTTCAAGGTTACATTCTAAGCCAATTTCCTTGGCATGCATTGCTAGCTGGTTAGGAGTCATATACTTTGCCGGATGGTTCACTAAATCACGACTAAAATTAACACTCTCACCAAGGATGCGCCCGAGTTCTATTGCCGGTTGTAAGCTTACAATATCCTCCTCTTTCCTTGTTAGCAAAATTAATTCTTCCATAAGAAAAGGTAGAGGTTTAGTGGTTTTATAATGGTTGAATTGATAGGTAGCAAGCAGTGCACCTTCGACAATGGTTTGTGCAACGGTTGCTAAGAGAAAGTCTTCTTTCATAAAAGACGACAGTAAAAGAGCCGCGGAGGTTGTATTTTGTTTTTGGGCACTGCGCATTATGATTCCTGATAAGGCTCGGACTTTATCAATTGTCAATTCTATTTTTTTACCCATACCTAGTAACATAATACGTTTTGCCGCTATAGCGCCAAAGGTATGAATAGTGGTAATTTCTCCGTATTTGCCGCAAGTAGGCTCTTCTTTAAGAAGAGTGGTAATATGCCCAGACAAGGCATTATCGACTAAGGTGGTGGCTGTATCTAGCTCTAGGGATTCTTCATATATTGTAAGTAGTAAGGTGTTGCAAGAAACCTGGGTAATTGGTGTAGAGAGTAAGTTACATTGCATAATAGCACTCCTTATAAATTATTACTAACGATTCATAGTTATAGTGTATCACAAATTAAATAATTAAAACCTGTTCATACGAACAGGTTTTAATTATTTAGCGAGGTTGAACGATAAGTTTCATGGCTGTTCGCTCTTCACCATCAATTAAAATATCAGTAAAGGCAGGGATGCAAATAAGGTCCACACCATGTGGTGCTACAAATCCTCTTGCAATCGCTACTGCTTTTACTGCTTGGTTCAGTGCCCCTGCTCCAATGGCTTGCATTTCTGCCCCACCGCGTTCTCTTAGCACTCCTGCCAAAGCACCTGCTACAGAATTAGGGTTGGATTTTGCTGATACTTTTAAGACTTCCATTGTTTGGGTACCCTCCTTTAAATTAGAAAAGCAATTAATAAAGTCCTCATGGTATCTATATTCGTTATCCACCCAGAAAATTCCTTTTTTTGGAGTGCTAAATTAAAAAAAATTTAGGATTCAAGTTATATAATGCCGATGAATCCTTATTATTTTAGTAACCTTATGAGAAAAATCATCAATTTCAAGTACAATTCCTGAAAAAATGGAATCATGATCCGTCGCTACATGGAAGCGAACGGGTAAACCTGTTAAAAACTTTTGAATGACAGCGTCTTTTTCCACTCCTAAGATAGAATTCCAAGGTCCTACCATGCCAAGATCAGAAATATAAGCCGTTCCTTGGGGTAAAATTCTTTCATCTGCTGTTTGAATGTGGGTATGAGTTCCTGCTACGCATGACACTCTTCCATCTACATACCAACCGAGTGCTACTTTCTCAGAAGTAGCCTCAGCATGAAAATCAATAAGAATGATATCACACGATTCTTTAATCTTGTCTAAAATAGCATCGACCTCACGAAAAGGACAGTCAACTACCGGCATAAAAACCCGGCCAGCAAGATTAATAATACCCACCTTGCGGTTATTTATCGTTGTAATACAATAGCCCTTGCCTGGTGTAGCCGGTGGATAATTAGCTGGTCGAATGAGCTGTTCATGTTCGATAAAATCAAAGATTTCTTTCTTATCCCAAACGTGATTGCCAGTGGTAACAATATCAATACCCATCCCCAATAATTCCTTTAGGACTTTATTGGTAATGCCAATTCCGCCAGCAGAATTTTCTCCATTGGCAACAATCAAATCTAGATCATATTCCTGCTTTAAAATAGGAATAAAGTGGGCAGCCGCCAGTCTACCAGGACGCCCGCAAATATCACCAATCATCATGATGTGCATGTATTAGCCCTCCAAGGTAAAGAAAAAATTTATACTTTATTTATTAAATACTAAAATACGACTTTCTTCACGAATGCCAATTAATTGCGATAGTTTAGGATAGTATTTAATTTTTTCTAACATATCTTCAATGACATCTTCTTGTAATTGGAAATCATTTTCAGAAAGAGTATCATTCATTTCGATAATCAAGTATTTCGTTAGATGTTCCCGTAATAAGGTAGTAAGCAAGGTAATTTCATCCTTTGAGATAGTATAAATATCTCTAATAATGTTGATAATTCCTACTTGGCCATGAGGAGATAGTTCTAGTTCATATATTCTCATTTTTGAGGGAAACCCTTCTAACATATTATAGGCAGTTATACTATCTATTATTAAGTTTTTAATGGTTAAAAACTCATCATCCGTTGGTAGCGCAGATAACATAATTTTAAATTTTAAGCAATGTTCCTCAGGATCAAAGCTAACAGTACCGATTTCAGGATAGCGTAAAAGAATTGAAACTAATAAATTAACACCATCAGAAATTTGTTCGTTATTGGGTTCCTGCTTCGACAAGACAATCACCATCCTAGTGTTTTTCTGATTCCGTATAGAAAACTAGGCCTCAGCCAAGCCTTAGTTGCCCTTGCTTGAAATCAAGAAAGAGCTATACTTTCTGATTTCGCAAGAAAAGACTTGGCCTTTGCCAAGTCTTTAGATGTAGCAGAAGCCCTAGTTCTTCTTACTTGGAATCAAGAAAGTATTACAATTTCTGATTCCGTAAATTAAAACGACCTTGTGATAAGGTCGTTTTAATTTTAATGTTTATTTTGCATAGTCTACAGCACGTGTTTCACGAATCACTGTAACCTTTATTTGTCCAGGATATTCAAGGTCATTTTCAATTCGCTTAACAATATCTCGTGACAAACGAACGGATTCTAAATCATCAATTTTATCAGGCTTCACCATAATGCGAATTTCCCGACCGGCTTGAATTGCAAAAGATTTCTCAACGCCTTCAAAAGATTCAGCGATTTCTTCTAAACGTGTTAAACGTTTCAAATAGCTTTCAAGACTCTCGCGACGAGCACCAGGACGAGCGGCAGAGATAGCATCAGCAGCAGCAACGAGTACTGCTTGTACTGTAGTTGGCTCTTCATCGCCGTGATGGGCGCCAATCGCATTAATGACTTCAGGTGACTCACGGTATTTTTTAGCTAAGCTCATACCAAGATCCACATGGGAACCTTCCATTTCATGGTTAACAGCTTTACCAAGATCATGTAAAAGACCAGCGCGCTTGGCAAGCATTACATCTACGCCTAGCTCAGCCGCCATAACACCTGATAAATGTGCTACTTCAATAGCATGCTTAAGAACATTTTGGCCATAACTTGTACGGTATTTCAAGCGCCCAAGAAGTTTAATGATTTCTGGATGCAATCCATGGACACCAGTTTCAAAAGTAGCTTGTTCACCAGCTTCTTTAATGCGCTGTTCTACTTCTTTCTGAGCCTTATCAACCATTTCTTCAATACGAGCTGGATGGATTCTTCCATCAGCAATGAGTTTCTCTAAAGCAATTCTGGCTACTTCCCGACGTACAGGGTCAAAACCAGACAAAATAACAGCTTCGGGAGTATCATCAATAATGAGATCAATACCAGTAAGAGTTTCTAAGGTTCGAATATTACGTCCTTCACGGCCAATAATACGGCCCTTCATTTCATCATTTGGCAGTGCTACCACAGAAACCGTTGTTTCTGCAACATGATCTGCCGCACAGCGTTGAATCGCTAAGGAGATAATGTTACGAGCTTTCTTATCCGCTTCTTCTTTAGCCTGCTGTTCTAATTCTTTAATCATGATTGCTGTTTCATGCTTAATTTCTTCTCGCGCATTGGCAAGCAGTAAATTACGAGCTTCTTCAGAGGTTAAACCAGATAAACGCTCTAATTCAGCTAGTTGTTTTGCATATAATTCAGTGATTTCTTCTTGACTTTTATCTACTTCAGCTTCTTTACGGCTGAGAATCTCCTCTTTCTTTTCAAGAGAGTCAACTTTCCGGTCAAGATTTTCTTCTTTTTGTAGAAGACGTCGTTCTAAGCGTTGGAGTTCGGAGCGACGCTCTTTGGTTTCACGATCTAATTCGCTTCTTAGTTTGTGAATTTCCTCTTTGGCCTCAACGAGTGCTTCTTTCTTTTTGGATTCACTTGAACGTTCTGCTTCACTTACTATTTTTTTTGCAGCTTCTTCTGCTGAAATTATGGTTGCTTCTGCAGTTTTTTTACGGAGCCAATAGCCCATACCAAAACCTAAAACAGCAACAACAATAGCAGTTAAAATAATTTCAAATATAATCATTACACCTCCTTTAATTAAATTAAATTAAATCGTAAGGGTAAAACTGAGGAACATACCCAGTTTCTAAACATTTCTTTACAATTACCCCTTACAGTAATTGATTTTTTAGCAAGTTTTACTAATGGAATTTTACAATTGGTCAATTCAATTGTAAATGTTTTTCAAAGTAGTGTCAAGTTATCACTTTATGTCTCGTATTCCCCTTGAATTTCCATATAAAAAGTAAAGAAGTTTCCTTGGATTTTCTCATTAAGTAGAATAAACATAACGAAGACTTGGCTTGCGCGAAGTCTTCATTATGTTTATTAAAAATCATGATTCGTAAGCTGATCAAGAACTCGATGAATGGTATTTGAGGAGAAACCTCTAGTACCTAAAAAGCGATAAATCTTTTCCCTATTAAGACCATCTAAGGATTTAAAGCGGCTAATAAGGACTTTTAAAGCAGCTTGGTATTCTTCATCCCCATCATAGTCACTGATGACGGTTTTAATAATCGCTTCTGGCAGTCCACATTTTTTTAGTTTGCAAATAATAATAGTTAGGCTGTATTTACCCATAGCTAGATATTTTGAAAATAAGGCAGTGGCAAAGGCAGCATCATTTAAA
>JAPUES010000182.1 GCA_027492445.1 Sporomusaceae bacterium
CTAAAGTGCTACGGTGACCAATACTGATCACGGCTGTTTGAGGAAGATGAGCACCTACTAGTCTATATAATTCATCTTCTGTTCCTTCATCAATGGCTGAAGTTGTTTCATCAAGAAATAGCCAATCTGGTTTTTGCAGTATAGCCCTTACGAAGGCAATTCTTTGTTGTTCTCCTAAAGAAAGCATATGGGACCAATCTTCCCGTTCATCTAATTTTTCAACAAGCCGATGTAGTTTACACAGTTCCATAACATGGCGTATGGCGCTATCTGCAGCAAAATCTGCAGGGTAAGGATATAGTAAAGACTCCCTTAGTGTCCCAAGAGGCAGATAGGTTTTTTGGGGTAAAAACAATAAACTTTGTTCTCTTGGCATAGCAACTTCGCCTTCTCCAAATGGCCAAATCCCAGCTAGGCTACGCATGAGAGTACTCTTACCGCAACCCGAAGGGCCTGCAATCAGCAAAGACTCCCCTTGCTGAAGGGTTAAATTTAAATCCTTCAGTAAAACTTCACCATTTGGTAAATTAACTTGTAAGTTTGATACAGCAATTAACCCTTTACTAGTAGATTCTACTTTAATATTTTCTTTATCTCCCATACGATTAGCATCATCAATGCTAGAGCCAAAACCATTTAAACGCTGAATGACAGCCTGCCACTCGGCGAATAAGGAATAACTATCGACAAAGAAAGATAAGGCATCTTGCACTCGGCCAAAGGCAGATGAAGTCTGAATTAGGCCTCCTAATTGTATCTGATTACTAAAATAACGTGGAGCGGCCACAACCAAAGGAAATATAATTGCAATTTGGGAGTAAGCAGATGTAAACCAAGTCAGACGTTTCTGCCGTAACATAAGCTGACGGAAATTATGAACGACCATATGAAAACGGTCACTTAATGTCGCTTGTTCTTGCTTTTCTCCCCTATATAAAGCAATACTCTCACTATTTTCTCGTAGCCTTACTAGACTAAAACGAAAATCTGCTTCATAACGTTGCTGACTAAAATTTAGTTTTACAAGAGGATTACCTATTTTATTGGTTAGCCAAGTACCCACGATAGAATAAATAAGGGCTACCCACACCATATAGCCTGGAATGGATACTTCCTGGCCCCCAAGAGTTAAGGAAAAATCCCCCGAAAGATGCCACAAAATAGCTACAAAGGAACAAAGTGTAACGGTAGCTTTCAGTAGTCCTAAGGAAAGACGCAATGTCAGATTGACGAATAATTTTAAATCCTCACTAATTCGCTGATCTGGATTGTCTGCCTTATTATCTAACAACTGCATTTGATAATAAGATCTTTTATGTAGCCAATTCTTTAAATAACTGTTAGTAAGCCAATGGCGCCATTTAATTTCTAGTAATTGCTGCATATAAAGTTCATAAACAGCCACAATAATATAACAAGTTGCCAGTATAGAAAAGGTTCCTAAAGCACTGACAAAGCCATCCTTATCATAGTTTTGTAAGGTATTATAAAAAGTATTATTCCATTCATTCAGCAATACTAATATATAAACATGTCCTAGATTCAAGCTGACAATTACCGCGAGCAGCAATCCCGCCCGCCATTTTTCTTCTGATCCCCAATACCCTTTGGTAATTCGCCATAGGCCTTGTGTAAATTCTGAATTAATCAGTTTCATCTTCATTACCTTCTTTCCGATGGTGATTGTGTTCAAAGGCGATTTGCATAATGGTAGCCTTAGTGATTTCTCTATCTTCTCTAGGACTTACTAGACCTTGACGTGAATATTCTAGACGTTGCCAAAATTTTTGTAACAATGCCAATCCTTTTTTCAAGCCATAAATATAAAAGTTCTTTTGAAAAATAACATTTACAAAAAAGTGTTCTAGCAAGATTTCAGCAGTCAATTCCTTATCCTCCGTGACTGACTGCTCCTTTTCATCTAATATTTCATAATTTTCATGGACAATTCGGTTCAATTCTTGACCAAAACCCTCTTGGCCTTCCGCTTTACAAATATTTTCTACTGTTACAGCAAGAAAGTCCATGCGCTCTACCATCGTCAAACTGCGTCTTTGCAAAATATCAATAAAATGCTGCTCAAGCTCAAAATAATAGCGCAAAGCTTTATTTTCTGGTTGTTGTTGAGGAAATACATGAACAGCTGCGCTATTAGGTAACACTTCTAGCGGCCCTTCTTCCGAGCGTCTTACCTCTAAAGGCGCAATCCTTTCGATTCGTTTAAATACCGCAGGACAATTTAATGTCAGCGTCAATTCTAAACCGCGAGTGGTATTCATAGGATAACGGGGAAAAGTTTGACATACACTATCTAAGTGCTCATGCCCCGCTTCTCGGTGCAAAGTACAATAATTTTCCCCTGTCAAGAAATAGCAACCACCTGTAGCCTTTTTGGAAATGTATGCATATTCTCCAAAACTACTTTGATCTTGTAAGGGTACAAAGGCTCTCTGAAATTCATCTATCTTTCCTTTTGCCGCAAAGAATTTTTCATTTCTTTGGTAACTTTCCTTATCTACGGTTACCAACCAATCATTACGACAACATTTTCCGCACATTTCGCAAGTAAATCCTTCTACTATATCGATATAGATATACATAACTACCTCCTGGCTTACCTTTATGAAAGGATAAACTACTTATTTCTATACCCTATACCAGTTTCCCTGCCATTGAATGACATCGAAGAAAGGAAAAGGCTCTTATTAGTTGCAAGCAACTAATAAGAGCCTTACTTTAGTTATTAAGGATTATTTATGTGATTGTTCAATTGCTACTGCTACGGAAACACTAGCGCCAACCATTGGATTGTTACCCATTCCAATCAGACCCATCATTTCCACATGAGCGGGAACGGAAGAAGAACCAGCAAACTGAGCATCGGAATGCATTCTACCCATCGTATCTGTCATACCATAGGATGCTGGGCCAGCTGCCATATTATCAGGGTGAAGAGTTCTGCCTGTACCGCCGCCAGAAGCAACGGAGAAATATTTTTTGCCAGTATCAGTACATTCTTTTTTGTAAGTTCCTGCTACTGGATGTTGGAAGCGAGTTGGATTTGTAGAGTTACCAGTAATGGAAACATCGACTTTTTCCAAGTGCATAATCGCTACGCCTTCCATTACATCATCAGAACCATAACATCTAACATTTGCTCTTTCGCTAGATGAGTATTTAATTTCTTTTGTAATTTCAAGTTTACTTGCATGGTAATCAAACTGAGTACGCACATAAGTAAAACCATTAATTCTAGAAATAACTTGCGCAGCATCTTTACCAAGGCCATTCAAGATAACGCGAAGAGGATTTTTTCTAACTTTGTTCGCAGACTTTGCAATACCAATAGCACCCTCAGCTGCAGCAAAGGACTCATGGCCTGCTAAGAAAGCAAAACACTCTGTTTCTTCTCGCAGTAGCATCGCTGCAAGATTGCCATGTCCAATACCTACTTTTCTGCTTTCAGCAACGGAACCTGGAATACAGAAAGCTTGTAGACCTTCCCCAATGACTTCAGCCGCTTCAGCAGCTTTTGTACAGCCTCTTTTGATTGCTAAGGCAGCGCCTAGCGTATAAGCCCAACAAGCATTTTCAAAGCAAATCGGTTGAATGCTTTTCACAATTGCTTGCACATCAATTCCTTGGTCATCACAGATTTGTTTCGCTTCTTCCAAGGACGCTATTCCATTATCTTTTAGCACAACCATGATTTGGTCTATGCGACGTTCATATCCTTCAAATTTAGCCATGGATTAAATCCCCTTTCCTCTATTCTTTGCGGGGGTCAATATATTTGACCGCCTCATCAAATCTTCCATATGTACCAGTAGCTTTTTCTAACGCTTGATTAGCGTCAGTGCCTTTTTTAATCATGTCCATCATTTTCCCAAGATGAACAAACTTATAACCAATAATTTCGCTGTTTTCATCAAGAGCTAATGTCGTAACATAGCCTTCAGCCAATTCTAGGTAACGAGGACCTTTTTCCAAAGTTCCATACATGGTGCCAATTTGGCTGCGAAGACCTTTTCCTAAATCTTCTAGTCCAGCACCAATAGGAAGACCGCCTTCTGAAAAAGCTGTTTGCGTGCGTCCATAAACGATTTGAAGGAATAATTCTCTCATGGCGGTATTGATAGCATCACATACTAAATCAGTATTTAATGCTTCCAAGATAGTTTTTCCTACAATAATTTCGGAAGCCATAGCAGCTGATTGGGTCATACCAGAACAACCAATTGTCTCAATCAAAGCTTCTTGAATAATTCCCTCTTTAACATTAAGAGTCAATTTGCATGCTCCTTGCTGAGGTGCACACCAACCAATTCCGTGAGTCAAACCACTAATGTCTGTAACCTCTTTTGCTTTTGTCCATTTTCCCTCCTGGGGAATTGGAGCAGCTCCGTGGTTAACGCCCTTTGCTACGCAAGTCATCTCAGCTACTTCTGATGAGTAAATCATATTAGCTCTCCTCTCATAATAAATAAAAAGCTCATACCCCCGCTTAAATGCTGGTATGAGTCATTACCGCAACAACAGATTTAACGGCAAACCCATTTACCCATATAATTGCCTTATCATTATACTATTACCTATTTTTTTGGTCAATCTTTATATGGATAAAAACTTAACATTGTCCAGTTAGCTAAGAGTAAAAACACCAATTTCAGGTGGACAGCCAATCCGAAAGGGAAACCACTGCCCCACCCCTACATTAACATAGCCATAATTATTGCCTTCTTGGTAAAGTCCCCTCATATAATAATATTTAAAAGGCAATACCGGTCTCCCTAAAATATTGATTTGTCCGCCATGAGTATGCCCTGCTAACGTCAAAGGTATCTGCGCGTCAAAAGCATTAAATAAAAAATCAGAATGATGGGCAAGTAGTATTTGAAAAGCACCACTTGGTATATTCTCCTGAGCCTTTGCCAAAAACTGCTGCTGCTGTTTATTTTTTTCCGGAATGGTTTTTGCCGAAGGATAATCCACACCTAGCAGGTAAAATTTACTGTCGCCAACACTAATAGGGGCATGGTTATTTTCAAGAATGTGAATTGGACTAGATAGTAATTCTTTACGAATACGCTTTATATCGCGGAAATATTCGTGATTACCCCAGCAAAAGTATATGCCGTAGGGCACAACTTGGGACAGCTCACTTAGCTTTTTAACACAAGAACTAAGTAAAGTAAGATCATCAATTAAATCTCCAGTAATAACCACCATATCAGGTTTCTCTAATAGAATTAATTCAATAGTCTCATCCAGTCTGTGCAAAGAGAAAAACGGCCCGATATGAGCATCACTAATTTGGACGATTTTAAAACCCTTAAGCCCCTTCGGTAGGTCCTTAAAAGATAATTCGAAACGACGAATTTCCATATCAATTCTAGCCGAATACACTCCTTGCCCACTTACCCCAAATGCTAAAACTGGAGCAACATATAATGCTTTTTGTAAGAATTTCCTCCGGTCAGCAGAGGGATTTGAACGAATTACCCTACGCACTGCAAACAAGAGAGGGAATAAGAGCAAAAGAATATTCGTCCCCACCACCCAAATAAAAGACGGATAAAGAAATGAACTTACCCACTGATAGAAGAAGGGACTTCCTGGATAAACCAGCCAATTGTAGCCGATTGCAACCCAAGCTAGTACCGTTACTGACCAATAAGCATAGCGACTTCCCTTCCTAGGCAGCGTAGGATACCATTTTTTCAAGAACCACCAATTTCCCCAGGAAATCAATACAATGATAGCTAGTACTATCGGATACATTGTCCTCATTCATAATCCTCCAACTTTTTCAACCCTTATAAAAATTGTCCATTATAATATACTTTATCATCAATTATATTAATTGGCATTGGCAGTGCACCAAAATCCCGTACCTTGCGGCGCTCGCTACCATCAACTTTTACTTTATACAAACTATCTTTGTCAGAAGAATTAGTATAATATATCCAGTCGCCCATGATATTAATAAAGCCCACTTTATCATCAGCTACCTTAAGAGCCCCTGTTCCATCCGTTTTCATCTTATACAATTTACCACCATCTGAAGTATTACTGTAATAAATAAAGTCTTGGGATACAACCATAAATAACATAGACTGATTGCTAACTTTAACCTGCTTTGCGTCTTTTACCGAAACTCGATAAGGTTTATAGCCATCTGCAATATTACTAAAGTACACCATATCTCCTACCACACTGAGATTGTCTGCCGGACTAGTACTCAAAGCTTTTTTCATCTGGCCATCTAGAGAGATTTTATAAATTAAGTTCTCTCCAACACCTCGATCACTCCATTTAATATACACCAAGCTATCACCCACAACAGCCAATTGACTCGCCGCATCATCTGAAATAACCATTTTCCCCTCGCCATTTGTGTTCATTTTATAAATGCGATGATTATCTGACCAATTACTATAATACAGCCAATCACCGCTAATATTAAGATCCCAGGCTTCATCAAATGCTAAAAACTCGCGATTACCGCCACTTTTCTTGACTTTAAAAATCCGTTCATTGCACCCTGCATATACATCACCTACTTGGTCAATGTAATAGATATAATCATCTTTTGCTACTGCCAACCCATGATTTGCCGTATTTGCATTCGTAAGAGCAGCTACAGGTTTAGTGGCTGCCTGAGCGGGCGTCAAAAAACACAAGCACAATATCCCTAGCAAAAAAGTTGTTACCTTTCCTCTATCTTTTATCATTCTGCCCCAGACCTTCCTTCCCCTAATAATGGATTATTTAAATACTTTTCCGTTGACGCAACAATTGCTTCCGCTGCTTTGAGGCGATAAATAGGCTGGGAAATCATTTTTGCATCTTGGGGATGAGGCATCATGGAAACTTCAGCAATTACAGCAGGCACCCAAGTAGAGTTTAGTAGTAACAGCCCCGGTCGATCTTGCAAAGGATACTTATGCGTACGCAGAGTGCTAACCAATTCGTCACACATAATAATCGCCAACTCCTTTGCTGGTTTAAGAGCCGTGCCATTATATAAAACCGTAGTACCTCGATATAATTTTCTAGCTGCTTCTGACATATCAAGAGGCATGGAATTGTTGTGCACGGAAATAAATACCGCAGCATTTAAAATATTAGCAGCATCCGCCCGATCAAAGAGGGAAGGTTCCGTGTCATCCTTTCTCGTCATATATACATCATAACCTTTGTGGCGAAATAACTCCTCTGCCCGCACGGAAATATCTAAATTTAAATCTTTTTCACATAGAAAATTACTTACCGCCCCAGGATCGGGAGAACCATGCCCCGGGTCAAGAACGATTGTTTTTCCGCCTTTTATCCCCTTTGAAAACTCTAGTACAAGATACGTACGAAAATCCGTTGTCCCATTGTCCCGGTTGACGCGTTTACGTTTAACGGTCGTCACTTGCGGTTTACTTTTCCCAGGAAATGAGACGGTTATTTTAATGCCAGAAGGCTCATTCTTTTCAATACGAATTTCCTTGAAGCTAAGGCTGTTAACAAATTGCTCCTCAGCAATAACTACATCCCTTATCACCACTTCTAGGGTATTTCCTTTTACCACTTCACTATAATCTAGTTCCATCTTATAGCTAAGAGGATCGGCAATGCTAGCAGTCGGCTTATTAGCATCGATTGCAATGGCCACCACATCTCTTTGCTGCAAAGAAAAAATCTTTACCTCGCCAAAGAATGGATTGCCTTCACTTATTGCAGCGGCTTCTGCAGACGTTCCCCCTCCCAACAAACAAAACATAAAAGCCATAACCCCACAAAAACATAACTTCTTAAAAAACTGTCTCCTCAACCTCAATTCCCCCTTTTAGCACTATCCAGTATTCTTTCGTATAGTGTTACGAAATTCCTGCCTACTTATTCCCAAATAGAGTGTTGGTAGAAAAAAACCACTGAGAGTTAAGCCTCAGTGGTCTTAGTAATAGCTATTATTATTTTATAGGTTGCAAGCGGCAAAGAAAGTGACGTAAAACCTTCGGCTCATAACTAAATTCTAGCCCTTTAACCTCTTCACGCCTTTCCCAAATAGCAGCTAATGCATCCACAACAACATCCATATGGCGGTCGGTATACACTCTGCGCGGAATCGTCAGTCTCATAAACTCTGCGCCAGCCTTCTTTTGCACTCCTGTTTCCGGATCACGACCAAGCAGCAAGGAACCTACTTCGACAGGTCGCACGCCTGCTTCTAAATAAAGTTCATTGCTCAAAGCCTGGGCAGGGAATTGCTCTGCCGGAATATGGGGTAAGAATTTTCCAGCATCAACAAAGACGGCATGGCCACCTACCGGCCACTGAATAGGAATATTTCGCTTCCGAAGTTCCCTGCCTAAATACTCTACTTGGCCAACTCTATTTTCCAGATAATCAAAGTCTAATCCTTCATAAAGACCGACTGCCAAACATTCCATATCCCGTCCGGATAACCCGCCATAGGTCACAAACCCTTCCATTGGCACACAAGAAGCACTTGCCGCCGCAAATAAAGCAGCATCGTCTTTAATAGCAATCATCCCGCCCATATTGACAATGGCATCTTTCTTGGCACTCATAGTTAGATAATCGCCCATTTCATACATTTCACATACAATTTCTTGGATGCTCTTTTGGGCATAACCAATTTCTCTACGTTTAATAAAATAAGCATTTTCGGCAAAACGCGCAGAATCAAAATTAATTTTGATGCCAAATTTATCCGCAATCTTTTTTACTCCACGGATATTCTCCATGGAAACGGGCTGACCGCCAGCGGAATTGCAAGTGATAGTAATAATAATGAAAGCGATATTTTCTGCACCTTTTTCTGCAATAAAATCTTCCAAGCGTTCTAGGTCAAAGTTTCCTTTAAAAGAATGTTCCTTTTGCGTATCAAAAGCATCATCAATTACTAAATTGACAGGTACACCACCACTCATTTCAATCCAGGCCATGGTCGTGTCAAAATGCATATTACCAAGAATATATTGTCCTTTTTTCTGTATTAAGTGTGGAAATAGTACTTGCTCAGCCCCTCGCCCTTGGTGAGTGGGAATAACATGCTTATATTTAAAAATATCTTGAACGGCTTTTTGGACTTTATAAAAAGATTTGCTGCCCGCATAAGATTCATCACCAAGCATCATCCCTGACCATTGCTGATCACTCATGGCCCCCGTACCACTATCTGTCAATAAATCAATATATACATCTTCAGAACGCAAGGCAAAAGGATTATATCCGGCCTCTTCTAAAGCCCTTTCTCTTTCTTCCCGGGAAATCTG
>JAPUES010000183.1 GCA_027492445.1 Sporomusaceae bacterium
AGCTGAAGGTGAATTTTTATTTGCTTTATCGCAAAAATAACATAGAAAACTTGGCCTCAGCCAAGCCTTAGTTGCCCTTGCTTGGAATCAAGAAAGTGTTATACTTTCTGATTCCGTAAAAAAGCGAGAAAAACAGTGATTTTATGGTGATAATTTAAGAAAATAAATGTTTTTCTGCTTAAATGCATAAATTTCGGGAAAGATGGACTGCGACAAAACGACTGAGTAGTCGGACTGTATAAGTGAAGGATATAGAGATAGGGGAAGTACGGATTGGAGAAGGAGTTGATGTGCAGATGAAACCAGAGAAGGTTGTCGTATCTCTGCGTAAAATACATGAAACCGCAGTTGTTCATCCAGCGGCCCGTATTGGCAAAGATGTTGAAATCGGACCCTATGCGGTCATTGGTGAGAACGTAGTCATTGGCGAGGGCACGAAAATTGGTGCTCATGTCGTGGTAGATGGTTGGACAAGTATTGGGAAGAACTGTACGATTTTCCCCAGTGCATCCATTGGCTCAGAACCCCAGGATTTAAAATTTTGTGGTGAGAAGAGCTATGTATTTATCGGTGATAATACTAGAATCAGAGAATTTGCTACGGTGAATCGCGCTACTGGTGAAGGTGAGGAAACTAGAGTTGGTTCCGATTGCTTATTAATGGCTTATACCCATGTAGCTCATAATTGTATCGTAGGTAATAATGTGGTAATGTCAAACGCGGCCACCTTAGCCGGTCATGTGGTAGTAGAGGATCGTGCGGTTATCGGTGGTTTAGCTGGCGTACATCAATTTGTGAAAATTGGAATGAATGCTATGGTTGGTGGCGCTTCTAAAGTAGTCCAAGATATACCACCTTTTGTTATTGTCGATGGTCATCCAGCTCGGGTGTCCGGTCTTAATAATGTGGGGATGGCTCGCGCCGGCATTGGAATAGAGTCTAGAAAAAATATTAAAAAAGCATATAAGATATTATATCGTTCGGGCTTAAGTTTAGCCCAAGCCATTGAGATGATGGAACAAGAATTAGAATCCTATCCAGAAGTGGAACACTTTTTACGTTTTCTGCGCAATGTAGAACGAGGTGTGTGCCGCAGTCGCAGAGATGGAGAATAGGAGAAGTAAACAATGAAGAGAATAGGTCTGTTAGCCGGTGTCGGAGGATTGCCGGTAGAATTTGCCCGTGCCGCTCGCGGCATGGGCTTTACCGTGATTGCTGTGGGAGTAGTTCCGGGCGTAAATCCTGATTTGAATAATATTGCGGATACAACATATCATATTGGTGTAGGCCAGTTAGACGAGATTATAACCACTCTCCAAAGAGAAGGGGTTCGGGAAATTACAATGCTAGGTAAGGTCACTAAAGAACTTATGTTTACAGGGACGGTTGCCCTAGATCAGCGTATGCAAAAAGTATTAGCAAGCCTTCCTGATAATAGTGATGATACCATCATGCTTGCTTTTGTGAAGGAGTTTTTAGGTGCTGGGTTTCAGATTCTTGACCAAACGGCCTTACTTAAAACTCTCATGCCGGCACCAGGCGTACTGACTAGTAGAGAACCGAGCAAGCAAGAACAAGCCGATATGGAGTTTGGTTTTAAAATGGCCAAGGAAATGGGCGGCCTTGATATTGGGCAGACGGTGGTAGTTAAAAAATGTGCGGTTATGGCAGTGGAAGCCATTGAAGGTACAGATGCTTGCATTCGTCGCGGTGGAGAACTAGGTCGTGGCGGTATAACCGTTGCTAAAACGGCTAAACCCAGTCAGGATCAACGTTTTGATGTACCCACAGTGGGACTTGCTACTCTCCAGACGATGTGTGAAGTGGGAGCTGTGGCTCTCGTCATTGAGGCAGGGAAAGTATTGTTGATTGATCGGGAAAAAGTATTACAAATGGCCAATGACCATAATATAACAATTTTGGCAATGTAACCTCGCTCTTGTAATTCATCTAGATACTTATTATTTTATGGAGGCTGTTTATGTCTAAAATCATGATTTCCGTAGGGGAAGCATCCGGCGACTTACATGGAGCTAGTGTTGCCCATGCTTTAAAAGCCATACAGCCAGATGTTAAGCTCTTTGGCATGGGCGGCCAAGCCATGCTAGAAGCTGGAGTAGATATTGTATATGATATTGCAGATTTAGGTATCATTGGGTTTGTGGAGATTATTAAAAATTTGCCGAGGCTTTTTCGTTTGCGGGACACCTTAGCCGAACTCATGGAACGTGAACGTCCTGATGTTCTGGTTATTATTGATTATCCTGGCTTTAATATGAGGTTGGCTAAAATTGCTAAAAGTAAAGGTATTCCCGTAGTATCCTATATTAGCCCTTCTGTCTGGGCATGGGGACGGGGTAGGGCGAAAGAAGTGGCCGAAACAGTACAAAAAGTAGCGGCCATTTTTCCTTTTGAAGCTGAAGTTTATGTAGAAGCAGGAGCCAATGTAACTTTTGTGGGACATCCTTTATTAGATATTGTAAAAACTACTATGAATCAGGAAGAAACTAGAGAGTATTTTGCTGCCAGCGCCAACAGCCCAGTAGTATTGCTGTTGCCTGGCAGTCGGCAACAAGAAATTACCAATTTATTACCAGTAATGCTGGAGGCTGGGGAGAAAATTGTCGAAGAACTTCCTAATTGTCAGTTTTTCCTGCCGGTGGCTTCGACAATTTCCCAGGAAATGATTCAAAATATAATCAGTAGGTATAAGGTGAATGTTATTTTGACAAAAGATCATACCTATGATCTTATGAATATTGCTACTGTCGCCATTGCGGCATCAGGCACCGTTACCTTAGAGGCATCACTTCTTAAACTTCCTACTATTATTATTTATAAAACAGCGACTTTAACTTATTTTTTAGGAAAAATCCTTGTGAAGATTCCTTATATTAGTTTACCTAATATTATTGCGGGGCGGAAAATTGTGCCTGAATTGCTACAGTATGCTGTAACTGCAGAGAATATTGCCAATGAGGCAATCCCTGTTTTGACAACACCAGCTATTCATAAAGCGGTAGTGACTGACTTAGAAGAGGTGCGCCGTAAATTAGGCGCAGAAGGTGCTGTTCGGCGGGTGGCACAGGAAATACTTGCTGTTGCCCAAGGGTCTCTTGGAGGTAGCTCATGAAAATGTATCTACGCTTACTAAAATATATTAACCCTTATCTAAAACGCATGGTGTTAGCGGTTTGCTGTATTATACTGGCAGCCAGCGCGAATCTATACGTGCCTTGGATTCTGCGCGATATTATTGATGATGTATTAGCAACCAAAGATATGGGGATGCTCAATGCCATTGCCAGTGGAATTGTTCTGGTCTTTTTCTTGCGCGCTATATTTCTCTACGGACAAACCTATCTCATGTCTTATATTGGACAGAAAGTTATTATTGATATACGAGAAACGGTGTATCGTCATTTGCAACGCTTGTCCTTATCTTATTATGAAAAACGACAGACAGGGCAATTGATGAGCTATATCACCAATGATGTAGCAGCGGTACAAGGTGCTTTAGTGGAGAGTATGATTGAACTGGTACAGGAAGGCATGACGCTAGTTGGTTCCTTGGCAGTTATGTTTTATCTGCACTGGCAGTTAACTTTGTTGACCTTAGTGACTGCGCCATTAGTAGGGCAAGCAATGAACATTTTTGGCAAGAAATTACGCAAGTCCAGTGCGCTAGTACAAGAACGAACGGCGGATATTACTTCTGTATTGCAGGAAAGTATTTCCTCAGTCCGGGTTATTAAATCCTTTGCGCGGGAAGATTTTGAAATTGAGCGTTTCAAAAAAGAAAATCACCAAAATTTTCGTGCGCAAATGAAAAACTCTCAGATTATGGCGACGTTGACACCTGTCATTGAATTTGTGGCAGCCCTTGGCATCACTATGATTATTTGGTATGGCGGGCGGGAAGTTATTAATAATACCTTGACAGCAGGGTCTCTCATAGCCTTTTTAGTATACGCTGTTAATTTATCCAATCCTATTAAACGACTGAGTCGTGCTTATGGCAATATCCAAAAGGCAATGGCTGCTGCAGAACGTGTATTTAGTGTGCTAGATACTCGACCGGAAATTGAGGATATGCCTGGTGCTACAGTGCTAGCAAAAATTGATGGGCATGTAACCTTAAATAATTTGAGCTTTGGCTATAAGAGCCATGAATTGGCCTTAAATAATATTCAATTAGAGGTTAAACCAGGACAGGTAGTAGCCATTGTAGGACCTAGCGGTGCGGGGAAAACTACCATTGCCAATCTCATTCCACGGTTTTATGATCCTGTGGCTGGAAAGATTGCCATTGACGGTATTGATATTAAAACGGTAACCCTAAAGTCCTTGCGGGAACAGATTGGTATTGTACCTCAGGAAACCATCTTGTTTAATGGCAGTGTATATAGTAATATTCTTTATGGTAGGTTAGATGCTAGCTATGATGAGGTGATAGCTGCTGCCAAAGCGGCGAATGCCCATAATTTTATTAAGGAAATGTCAGAAGGATACGATACACAAATTGGCGAACGGGGTTCAAAACTTTCCGGTGGTCAACGGCAACGTATTTCTATCGCCCGAGCTATCTTGAAAAATCCTCGTATCTTGATTTTAGATGAAGCCACTTCTGCATTGGATACGGAAAGTGAAAGGTTGGTACAGGATGCTGTGGATAAACTCATGATAGGGCGGACTTCCTTTGTTATTGCTCATCGCTTATCCACGGTAAAACGAGCCGATGTTATTGTAGTTATGGACCGAGGTAAGCTTGTGGAACAAGGCACCCATGATGAATTATTAGCAGTAGGCGGTGTATATAGTAACTTGTATCAGGTTCAGTTTCAAGAGCGATAAGGAGAAAGAGGTATCTAACATGCATATTCTTTACAACTTATTGGCATTATTGCTTGTTGTGCTAGCTGCTCCTGTCTTTATTATCCGCCTTATCAGAGAAGAGGGTTTTGGACAAAGGCTACGACAAAGTTTTGGCTTTTTGCCACACAGAGATGTTGAGCCAGTAGCGCATAAAAACTGTATTTGGTTACACGCAGCTTCGGTGGGAGAAATCGTGGCTGCTAGTCCCATTGTCAAGGAGATACGACAGACTTTTCCCGAAAAACCGATTTTAGTATCTGTAGTAACGGCAGCTGGCTATACCATGGCAAAAAGAATTATTCTCGAGGCGGATAGTATCATTTTCTTTCCTCTTGACTTACCAAACATTAGTCATAACGTAGTGAAGAGAATTCGTCCCAGTGTATTTTTGCTGGTGGAAACAGAGCTATGGCCTAATTTTCTGCGAGCCGCACGACATTTTTCTATACCAGTGATGATGGTCAATGGTAGAATTAGTGATAAAAGTGTAAAACAATATCGTTATTTGCATACTGTTTTAAAAAGCATGTTAGCAACAGTGGAAAAATTTTGCATGCAATCTAATATTGATGCCCAACATATTATTCGTTTGGGGGCTGATCCTAAACGAGTAGTTGTGACGGGTAATACAAAATTTGACCAGGACTATACAAGTGTCACCCTAGAGGAACAGGAAAATATTCGCAAAGAAATGGGTTTTCCCCAAAATTCTCCCATACTGCTAGCAGGAAGTACTCACAAGGGTGAGGAAGAATTTTTATTCAAGGCCTTGGCAAAGGTGCGAGAAAGCATTCCCAATCTAACATTAGTCATAGCACCACGAGATGTGATGCGGGTAACGGAAATTACTAATCTTGCAGTGAGCTATGGCTTTATAGCAAAGTGTCGGACAGTCCTACTAGAAAAACCTGGTGGGAATCATGACGTAGTAATTTTAGATACAATTGGAGAATTAGGTAAGATTTATAGTGTTGGTACGGTTGTGTATGTAGGGGGGAGCCTTATTGCCCAAGGTGGGCACAATATTCTTGAACCTGCTGCCCATGGCAAACCCATTATAGTAGGACCCCATATGTTTAATTTTAAAGACACCTATGCCTTGTTTTCTAAACGACAGGCTTGTATTACGGTGGACGATGCAGCGGCATTAGCTGAAAATGTTGTAGAGCTTCTAAATAACGAAGAGCTACGTAGCCATATGTCTGAGGAGACACTGGCGATTATTAAAGAAAATCGTGGGGCAGCTCGTAATAGTATGATTTATTTGCGAGAAATTCTGCAACAGGAAATCTAATAAAAGGCGGAACAACCATGCGCCAACGTGAAGCATTACAAGTTTATTTATATAAAGTAGTACATGGCGACGAGCCTGGTATCCTAGCAGCGCTACTGCTAGGATTATTACACATTTTTTCAGTCATTTATGGACTGGGTGTTAGCGCTAAGCTTTATTTATATAAATACGGTATTTTTAAGCAGCATAAGCTAGCTTGCCAAGTTATTAGCTTGGGTAATATTACGGTAGGGGGCACTGGTAAAACACCAACAGCCCAGCGGTTAGCCACCATTATTCAAGAGATGGGCTATCGGGTGGTTATTCTCAATCGGGGTTATCGTGCTGGTTGGAATGGACAGGTTGGTGTGGTTTCTGATGGTCATAAGATTTATATGACGGTTACAGAGGCTGGTGACGAAGCCTATTTATTAGCCAAAAGTTTGCCGGGGATACCCGTTGTGATTGGGAGAAATCGGATTCTTACCGGACAATATGCGGTGAATCAGCTTAAGGCAGAAGTTATTATCCTTGACGATGGCTATCAGCATTGGCAGCTAGCTCGGGATCTTGATATTGTACTCATTGATGCTTTAAATATCTTTGGTAATAACTTTATGTTGCCACGGGGAACTTTGCGAGAACCATTGTCCAATTTAGCTCGTGCTCAGGCTTTTCTCTTGACTAAGGTAGATCAGTCTACAGACGATGCACGAGATATTATTCATAGTACTTTAGCAAGGTACAACCAACAGGCACTAGTGGTAGAAAGCATTCATCAGCCAAAGTGTTTTGTAGAAATAGAAGAATGGTACAAGGGGCTGCGCATTACCAATGTGGCCCTGGAAACCATTCGCAGTAAAAAAGTAGTTGCTGTATCCGCCATTGGCAATCCTTCTTCTTTTGAGCAAACCATTCTTGATATTGGTGTAGCAGAGGTTAGTGGCATACGCTATGCCGACCATCACGACTATACCATGGCAGAGATGCAAGAAATCATGCAGCGGGCTGTGGATGAAAAAGCCTACGCTCTCATTACCACGGAAAAGGATGCTGTAAAAATCCCAGCAGAATTTATCCATTCTGATAGACCTTTACCCCTCTATGTCTTAAGCATTTCGGTACACTTTACCGAAGGTTACGAAGAATTAATGACTTTAATTCAAGAGGTCGCCAAGCAGAAGGAGGAGATAGCCTAATGGATATTTTATGTGTCATTCCAGCTCGCTATTCTTCTACGAGATTACCTGGTAAGCCCCTAGCCATGATTGCAGGTAAACCGATGATTCAGCATGTCTATGAACGCTCTAGCCGCGCTCAAAGACCGAAGCTAGTCCTTGTGGCCACGGATCATCCTTTGGTATATGAGGCGGTAGAAGGCTTTGGCGGTCGCGCTATCATGACTTCTCCACATCATCCTACGGGTACTGATAGACTGGCAGAAGTTGCAGAAAAATTTCCCGAGGTGGATCTCATCATCAACGTACAAGGAGACGAACCTTTGATTCCCCCAGAAATTATTGATGACTTGGCCCAGGCTTTTGACCAAAACCAGGACTTACAGATGGCCACCCTTATGACAGAAATGGATGAAAGTGAGTATAATACACCAAGTGCTGTAAAAGTAGTAACGGATTTAGAGGGGTATGCACTTTATTTCTCTCGCTCACTCCTACCTTTCCCCCGTAGCGATGCAGGTATACCGGTATACAAACATATCGGAATTTATGCCTATCGACGGGATTTTTTGCTAAAATTCGCAAAACTAAGTCCAACACCCCTGGAAGAAACGGAATCCTTAGAACAATTACGAGCCTTAGAACATGGCTATAAGATAAAAGTCCTGAAAACGGATTTTAAATCAATTGGTGTAGATACGATGGAAGATTTAGAAAAAGTAAATTTATTATTAAGGAGGGCTTATTAATGAATACTGTAAACATTGGATCCATTACTGTGGGGGGGCAACATCCTATTGCGCTGATTGCTGGACCTTGTGTGATTGAAGGGTATGAACGTACCCTAAAAATAGGCCATGCTATTAAAGAAATTGCCGATCGTTTAGGTGTTCCCTATATTTTTAAAGCTTCTTTTGATAAAGCCAATCGTTCGTCGTATTCCTCTTTCCGTGGACCAGGCCTCACAGAGGGTCTTGCTATTTTGAGCAAAATTAAACAAGAGCTGGGCGTGCCTGTCGTTAGTGATATTCACTGCGTAACCCAAATTGAGGCAGCTGCGGAAGTGTTAGATATTTTACAAATTCCTGCATTTTTATGCCGCCAAACAGATTTGCTCTATCAAGCAGCGCGGACAGGTAAGGTTATCAATGTAAAAAAAGGTCAATTCCTTGCTCCGAATGATATGGAGCATGTAGTTGCGAAGCTGCGGGAAGCAGGCAATGAAAATATTCTGCTCACGGAACGAGGAGCAAGCTTTGGTTATAATAATCTCGTAACGGATATGCGCTCTTTGCCCATTATGCGTTCTTTTGGTTATCCTGTGGTTTTTGATGCCACCCATAGTGTGCAACTGCCTGGTGGTGCAGGAGCTACTTCTAGTGGAAAACGAGAATTTGTGCCTTATATGACAAGAGCCGCTGTTGCCACAGGAATTGATATGTTATTCATGGAAGTTCATGATAACCCTGCGGAAGCTTTATCCGATGGTCCTAATATGCTGTATATTGAACAGCTAGAAGACTTGCTTAAAGATGTGCAAGCCATTGATAATGTAGTGCGAAAACATAAATAAGCTATTGAAGTGCAATAAATTGCTTTAAAGAAGTAAGAACTTATATTGTTTGGCTGCCAGAAATGGGGTATAGGGCTTCTCTTGCTTCCTACGTAACGCCGTTCAGCCCTATACCCCATTCCTGGCGATTACCATGTAGTGTATGTTATTTAATTTATATAAGAGGTGCAGTATGATTATTGAACAAGCTAGAACTGTATTAGCCATTGAGGCTGAGGCTATTCAAAGTCTTATTCCCCGGATCAATGGTCAATTTACGGCAGCAGTGCACATGATTTTGGCTTGTCGCGGGCGGGTCATTGTTACAGGCATGGGAAAATCCGGTCTGGTGGGCAAAAAAATTGCTGCAACTCTCGCTAGTACAGGTACACCTGCCTTTTTTCTTCATCC
>JAPUES010000184.1 GCA_027492445.1 Sporomusaceae bacterium
GAAAATATAAGCACCGACTTAAGAAACGAGGTTTCATCGAGGTTGATGAAGATGATGGGGTTATACTTTTGAAACCTTATGGTATTGATGCTGAAAGTGAAGTTGAATCTTTCAAGCAAGAAGCTTACAAGCAACTTTATGATATCTGTATTGATAGAGCTGAGAATAAAGATATATCAACTCCGCAACTTATTCAGCTAATCCAAGAAATCAGACTTATATTAAATCAAATTGTTTAAAGGTGATTAAGTTATGCATAAATGCGAAAAATGTGGTAAAAGGCTAACCGGTAACCAGTATCACAAAGTTTGGGATAACAAAAACTGTCGGATGATTAAAGTGTGTTCTGATGAAAGAACTTGTAAAAAGAAATGAGGTTAATATTTAATGGATAAAAAATTAAAAATAACTCATGTAATGAAAGATGGAACAGAAAGAGACTCTATTGAGGGCTTAGTAGTTCCACTTAATGAAAAAACAGAGCTTTTTTACAATACTATAAGTTCTATTGTTAAACGTAATGAAAAAGAAGAATCAATCAGCTAATTAATTGAAAGGTGGTGAGAATATGAATGAGAGATTACCTCATTTGGGCACTTGTAAGTTGATGAAAGCAAGCTTACTAGGAACTATTTTTAATCTATGCAAGAAATCAAAATATAGGGGTGTTATGTTATGTCTAAAAAAATAACCAAGTATGCAAATATTATGTTCCCTTATTTTCTATTATTTAGCTTTACTTATTTTCTTTGGCAGATATTTAGAGTTCATAAGGGTTGGTGAATTGATTATGAAAAAAGGTCAAAATAAAAGGACCACGATGTCTGCAAACAGCGTGATCCAAAACCAAAAACTACAAATAAACAATAACATGTTTTCGGAAAAAATTCAATTAAGGAGATAAATAAATATGGAAACTTTATATGAACTTACCGGAGCGTATAACGATATTTTCAATTTAGCAATGGATGATGAGTCTAATTTAGACTTAGATACTCTTGAAAATACGCTTCAGTGTATAGAAGCAAGTATTGAAGTAAAGGTTGAAAATGGAATTGGCTTATTAAGATCACTGCAGGCGTTTCATGACAATATTAAAGCTGAAGAAGAATTTCATAAAAAACGTCGGATGGTATTAGAAAACAAAATTAAAAGCATTAAAGAATATTACAAAACAGGGTTAATGACTTTAGGTAAAGCAAAGGTGCAAACAGTTAAGGGGACTATGGCTGTTCAAAATAATGTTCCTAGCCTACAAATTGATACTGATTTACTGCCGGTAGAATATTTAACAATAGTTCCTCAAACATATGAAGCTAATAAAGAAAAGATTAAAGCAGATTTGAAAACAGGAAAAGAGATACCTGGAGCTATGTTAGTCCAAGGAAATCATTTGAGAATTAGGTGATTAAATGCAAAAAGTAGCAACAAAATTAGTCGCTGTAATGGAAAAATGCGGATATGTTCAAAAAGATGGCGATAACAAACAACAGAAATATAAATATGTTTCAGAAGCTGCAGTTCTTGGGAAAATCCAGCCGGTATTAGTTGAACAAAAACTTATTGCTATACCAAAATTCACAATTATTTCTGAACGCGAAAAGCCAACTGCTAATGGTGCTATATGGCAACTAACTACAGTTCAATGTGAAATGAATATTATTGATAGTGAGTCAGGAGAATCATTAACAATTATTGCACTTGGTACCGGTGTAGATCCAAATGATAAGGGTATTGCTAAGGCTCAGACAATGGCACAAAAATATGCGTGGTTAAAAGCACTGCAAATTGAAACAGGTGATGATCCTGAAGCTGATGGAAATGTAGATAATCAAACTTTCGTATCGAGTTCAGGTAATCAAATAAATTGGGAAGAATCAAATAAAAAACATGTAATAGATACAAAAAATGATCCGTTCTTTGAGATTACAAGGCTATGGAATTTTGCAGGTTGGAACATAAATGAGCTGCCTGAATATATTTCAAAAAGATTTGCAAAACCTCAAGAGCAAATAAATACAACGGAATATACCACATTACTAAAAGAACTAATAAATTATTTGCAAGGACAAGGTAAACAATTTGAAAATATACCATTTTAATTTAGGAGGAAAAATATTATGTCATTAAAAGGTCACACTTATGGAAGATTAACAAAGGATCCGGAAGTTAAAATATCACAAAATAATGTTAGTTTTACTCAATTTTCGATAGCTGTAGATAATGGTAAGAATCAAGACGGAAGTGATAAGACGGTGTTTATTGATATTAGTGCATTCAATAAGCAAGGGGAATTAATTGCACAATCATTTAAAAAAGGTCATAGAATTGTTGTTGATTTAAATAATTTAGAACCAAGAGCATGGATTAATCAACAAACAGGTCAAGCTCAAGCTACTTTAGGGGCAACTTTAGCCGGATTTGATTTTGTTGAGACTAAAAGTGAAGTTCAGGGAAACAACCAGCAACAGTCTTATGGACAACAGCCACAGCAAGGTTATAATCAAGCACCTCAGCAAAATAATGTTGCACCGGCTAATCAGTATCAACCACCACAACAACAGAATTACGGACAACCTCCACAGCAGGCACCACAGCCACCACAGAATTATGGTAATACGCCTTGGGGTTAATAATTAGGGAGAGGTAAAACTCTCCCTAAAATTTACGGTGATGAAATGATAAAATTGCGAGACTATCAAGAACGATTGATTGATGACATAGCTTATGAATTTTCAAATAAAAATAAAGTATGTGCTGTTGCTCCATGTGGTGCCGGAAAAACTATAACTGTAGGATGGATGGCTGGAGGAACTGCAATAAAAAATCGGAGAACTTTATTTTTAGTTCACAGACAAGAGTTAATAAATCAGTCATCAGAAACTTTTACAGATATGAATATTAGTCATGGAATAATAGCAACTAAATATCCTAAAGACTATGGTCATTTAGTACAAATAGGCAGTGTTCAAACTGTAGCAAGAAGGTTAGAAGAAATTCCGGCACCTGATTTTATAATTGCCGATGAATGTCATCATGCAACTGCAAATACATGGCGAAAGATAATTGAATATTTCCCTAATGCCAAAGTTCTAGGAGTTACTGCAACTCCTGAAAGATTGGGCGGTCATGGATTGGGGGATGTCTTTGAATCGCTTGTAATTGGTCCTACAGTAAAAGAATTAATTGAATGGGGTAATTTATCAAATTATCAATATTATGCTCCACCTGCTAAATTTAATGCTGATGAAGTTAGGGTTAAATTTGGTGAATATGTTAAGTCTGACTTAGAAGTTCAAATGGATCAGAATGCTGTTATTGGTGATATTATAGACAATTATAAAAATTTAGCTAATGGAATGAGAGCTGTATGTTATTGCGTAAGTATTGCACATAGTGAACATGTTGCTAAAAGCTTTTCTGAAGCAGGAATAAATGCAATGCATATAGATGGCGAAACTCCTAGCAATCTTCGAGAGCAAGCTATTAAAGATTTTAGAGATGACAAGATAAAAATACTTTGCAATGTTGATTTGATATCTGAAGGGTTTGATGTTCCGGCTATGGAGGCTGTTATTTTGGCAAGACCGACACAATCATTAACATTACATATTCAGCAAGCTATGAGAGCTATGAGACCTGATAAAAATAATCCGAATAAAAAAGCGATAATAATTGACCATGTTGGAAATGTATTTAAACATGGTTTGCCGGATGAAGATAGGGAATGGACATTATCATCTAGAAAGAAAAATCCATCAAAAGTTAGAACAATTTCGCTAAGACAATGTCCAAAATGTTTTTCTGCTCATTACCCTGCTAGTATTTGCCCATATTGTAATCATATTTATCAAGTATCGGCTAGAGAAGAAATGCCAAAAGAAGAAAAAGGCGTACTTCTAAAAATAGAAGAACTTGAAAGAAAACAAAAACGCCAAGAGGTTGGAAAAGCAAGAACTATCGAACAACTTGAAAATATAGCAATAAAAAGAGGTTATAGCATGAGATGGGTATCTCATATTGCAAAAGCCAAAGGAATAAAAATTATATAAATTTTTGAGAGGAATGTGAGTTTAAGAGGTGATGTGAAAGAAATGTTTTTAATTGTGTTACTGATAATTACTATTATGAATGAGTAATTATTAAAGTTAAGTATTCGTCATTGAATAAATATATATAGCTAAAGGGGTGATTGTATGCTCGAACATGATATACAAAATTCTATTAGATTAGCAATTTCAGAAAATAACTTAGGGGTTTCCTTCCGTACAAATGTTGGACAAGCTTGGACTGGCGAACAAATTATTAAAAATATTGATAAATCTATAACAATTAAAAAACCGAGACCTTTTGATACAGGACTACCTAAGGGATTTTCGGACTTGTTAGTTATTAATTCTATAAAAATTACTCCTGATATGGTTGGTAAGCAAATTGCTGTTGCAAATTTTATCGAAGTAAAAACGCCTAAAGGCAAACCGACAGAACAACAGCTTAATTTTATTGAGCGAATGCAAGAACTTGGGGCTAAAGCCGGTATTGCAAGAAGTCCGGATGATGCACTTGCAATATTAAGAGGTTAGTATGGAAACAAATGAATTTTTAAAAACTATATATGAATATGCTGAAACTGGCTATACTCAAATATTTGCATTGCCTAGTTGTAGTGCTCAATCTGTATTGGTAGATGATATTAATAATATAGATGCAGTAATTAATCTATACACTGGTCAAGATATATATTTTACTCCCGGGATAACTACTAATCCAATAAATGCTAAGCCAAATGACAATGATATTATCGGAATACCTGCTTTATGGGTAGATATTGATATATATAATCCTAATGCACATAAGGCTGGTAACTTGCCTTCTAATGTAGCTGAAGCTATGAGTATTTTACCGGACGAGTTACCGCCTTCAATAATTGTCCATAGTGGTTATGGTTTACATGCATGGTGGATATTAAAAGAGTGTTGGTATTTTGATAGCCAAGATGAAAAAGAACAGGCATATAATTTATTGCAAAGACTTCAGGCTAATATAAGAACTCGCGCAGCAACATTTAATTGGAAAATTGATGCAACTTTTGATCTTAGTCGTGTTATGCGTTTACCAGGCACGTTGAATTATAAAAATAAAGCAATGCCGGTTAAGTCTGTTGTAATAGAATCAGATAGCTCAATGCGATATAATCCGAGTGACTTTGATGATATTATTCCAGAGTTGGAAATAATAAATAGTTCTAACAAAGACCGAACACTAGCTTTTGAACGTAGAATAACCGATGGATCAGCGGTAAATATGTTGCAAAATTGTGCATTCATACAACATATCCAGATAAACGCTAAAAGCATTAATTATGGCGAATGGTTAGCAGCATTAAGCAATATCGTCAGAGCTAGTGATGGAATAGAAGCTGCTCATGAAATATCTAAAATTGATATTGATAGGTACAATCAAGTTGATACTGATAAAAAAATAGATGAATGCTTAAATCAAATGAACCCGCAAAGCTGTGAATATATTAGGTCTAACTTAGGATTTAAAGGTTGTCCGGAATCAGGCTGTAATATCAAGGCTCCTTGTGGTTGGTCGCTAGGGAAAGTTCCTCAAGCAATTGCTAAAATAAAATCTATTACAATCCCAAATGCGGAAAATGTTTTTAATAATGATACTTTAGGAGCTTTGGCTTTATTAGAGAAAAACGATGTTATGGAATTTAATAAGTTTAAGGAAAAATGTCGAGGGCAAGTTAATTTAAACGACGTTAATAAAGCTATTAAAGAATATAAAAAACAAAACTTTACTGTTATAGAAGGCGGACAGACTACAGCATTGCAAGTCGGCCAAAAAGTTGGTGATGTAACAACAAAACAATTAGTACCGGATACTCCGCTAGATTTAGCATTACCGGTAAATTTCACTTACGATATAAATGGAATTGAAGAGGTGAAATTAGTTGGTGAAATAGTAAAACGTAATAGAGCGGCAGGATCACCGGTTATTATTTCTGAAAGAATTTTTAATATTGATAATAAGACAGAAAAAGTCCAATTAACATTTAAATATTTTAATCAATGGTGTAATACTATTCAAAAAAAATCAGATGTATTTAGTGCTAAAAATATTATTAATCTTGTTAATTACGGATTGAGTACATCATCGGAATCAGCAAAGTTTTTAGTAAGATATTTGGAAGGTTTGGAGTCGGCCAATCAAAATACTATACCGCTTAAATACGCTGTTTCTAAAATAGGTTGGAGAGATAACTCTAACGAATTTATAATTCCAAATGTTAGTAATTATAGAATTGATATGGAAGATGAAGGCGAAGTAACAGAAGCTTTTAGTGTTAAAGGTGATTTTGAAAAATGGAAAGAAACATCTAGAGAAATAAGAAAAGAACCATTTGCAAGATTTGTTTTGGCAACAGCATTTGCTACTCCACTGATAAAAATTTTTAGAAATAGAAACTTTATGTTGTATTTTTGGGGAACTTCAGGCGGTGGAAAAACAGCAAGTATGGTTTGGGCATTATCTATTTGGGGATCACCAGCAAGACTGATGAAGTCCTTCTATGGAACTCAAAACGGTATAGAAAAAGCGCTTGCATTTAGTAATGATTTTCCAATGGTAATAAACGAAAAACAGGTTATGAATGGCAAGGATAAGCAAGATTTATTTGAGCAAATTGTATATATGCTTGAAGGTGGTCGAGGCAAGTTAAGGGCCAGTAAAACAGGCTTGCAAAAAACTGCTCTTTGGAGATCTATCGGGATGGCTTCAGGTGAAGAACCCTTATCTAAGGAAAGCAGTATTCAAGGTGTTAAAACACGACTCCTGGAGCTTAATGTTTATCCTGTAATAAAAAACGATAGCTTTGCAAAATCTTTATACAGTTTAGCTGAAGATAATCATGGGTTTGCCGGACCTTATTTCGTAGAAAGACTATTAAAAGAATATGAAAATAACTATGAAGAAATAAATAGGGCGAGAAATATACTTGCTGATATTTTAAGAAAAAACTTTCCGGAACATTTTAGTGTCCATATTGATAATGTTGCTTTAGTGGCGATAGCTGATTACTTATCTTCAATGTGGATATTTGATATCGATAAAAAACAAGCTGAGATAGAAGCTTATCAATTAGCCTGCTCAATGCTACAAGAGTTGCCAACTGAAAGGCAAATATCAGATGTTGAGCGTGGTTGGGATTTTGTGCAAAGTTGGTTAGCATCAAATGATGGTAGGTTTGAAAAAGAGCATCAAGATATAAAAATAACACCTTCTTTTGGATTTAAAAAAGGTGGCTATACATGTATTTATCCTGAATACCTAACCAAAGCATTGCAAGATGCTGGATTTAGTCCTGATAAGTTACTAAAAGAGTTTGCCAATAAGGGGAGAATTGCAACGGAAAGCGATGGAGCAAAACGAAGGTTTAAAGTTCAAGTAAAACATAACACTAGAAAGATTAGAGTAATTAAAATATATGACTCTAATCAAGAAAATCTTATTTAATATACGGTACCCACAAAAAAATGGTGGGTACCTCAGTGGGTACCGTAGTGGGTACCGCGAAAACATAGATAAAATAAGGGTTTTATAGGGTATATATATAATGGTACCCACAGTACCCACTAAATATATATATCCTATAAGAAAATATACACCTACCTTTCAAATTCAAGGTATAAGGTGGTATATAAAAAAAGTATGACACTATTTCAAAATTAGTGGGTACCGTGGGTAATGGCATTAGAAAGCCTTATTTATCAAGGGTTTTAGGGGTTGGAAAAGTACCCACTAATAGTGGGTACCATGAAAAGAGGTGTAAGTATGGAGTATTTTAACGAGGTATTAATACCCGAAAATAAACAATATGAGAGCTTGAATAAATTTGATCAGATAAAAGAGTTAATTGCTAAAGTTGAGCATAGAGCTTTAGCTGTAGCAAATGAACGTCAACCATATTTACAGGACATAACAGCTAAAGTAATTATAGATCCATACGGTCATTTATCACCTGAAGACCATAATCAATGGATTGATTTGCTTTATAAAGCTGAAAATAAAAGTTTAGATTTATATTCAAGGTTATTTTATTTAAGAGGAGCAGGTACAAAATTAATTCCAAACAATCAATGGGGATATATTTTTGAGCCTGTGATTGGTAAGTTTGGTTGGGATAGCTTAGAATTTTATAATCAAGAGAAATTATGCTTAGAACCATTTTCAAACGAAATAATTTACTTACTTAAGGAGTTGATTTGAATTTATGGCAGATGATATTAAAATAAAATTAGATCCAAAAGAAATTATACAAATGACCGTTGAAGCAGTTAGAGAATATGACGCTAAGCAAAAAAAGTCTAGACACGATAGAAGATTATATAATACTAGATTATTAATGAAAAATTATAATGCCTTAAAAGAGCATTGCGAGAAATCAGTTAGCGATTTAAATGTAATTGAAATTAATAATATAAGTGCTATTGATGTTATTGACAGTTTAGATAATTTGGATAAAGGGACATATATAGAATCTATTAAAAGAAGTAATACAAGAACAAAAATAATGATAGATCATATAGATTCAATGTTAAGTTTGTTTGAAATATACTGTAATAAAACTAACAATAATAGAAAATACAGAGTACTGACGGCATATTATTTAAATGATTTAGAAACAAAAGACATATCAATGAATGAAAATATAGATATCAGGACGTGTCAGCGTGACTTAAAATTTTCTATAGAAAAGCTAAGTGCTTTAATATTTGGGGTTGATGGACTTTCTGTTGTGTCGTAATGTCGTCATAGACGTGTCGTTTTTAATGTGATAATATGATATTGTAAAATAAATGTGACTGAGCCATTCCATCAATTGGATGGCTTTTTCTCATCTTTAGATGATTTGTAGATCATTGCTGCAAATAAACAAGAAATATGCGTGATAAACATACTGTATCCATGTAACATGCTGAAATACCAAATGAAAGCATAAGTTTCTTTTACTTTTCCGTGATCTTTTAAATAATAATGACCATCGGATGTGAAGCCTTGCAGAGCATCACCGCCAAGAATAAGTGATATTATAAAAAATGATGCGAAATTTATAAGTGCGATTTTACACACCATTTTGCAGATACGTTGAGTTTTAGTTAAATCTTCTTCCATGATTACCACCTTTGAAATAAATGTAAATATTATATATTTGACATACTTCTTCTAAAACCTTTTTCTTATGGAAAAGAAGGAATATGTTTCCTTTTGCCGAAGAGAT
>JAPUES010000185.1 GCA_027492445.1 Sporomusaceae bacterium
GAAGAACTTATCTGGATTAAACAGCGGTTAGCAGTATTAGAAAAAGTGGATGAAAAGCTAAAAGAAATGAAAGAAATAGCAGAGTATGCCCGGGATAATAAGCTAAGTGAAGGCGAAAAAATAGATAGCAATATAAAACTTAGTAAATTAGAATGTGAAGTGAAGATTCTATATCATAAAGATAAGAATTTCTGGATGGATTGGCAATAATATAGTAAGCAAAGTCTACCATGACTAAGAACCATGGTAGATTTTTTCTTTAAAATCTTTTACATACATATATTATTTTAAATGTCAATATGATATAATAAATTAATTAAAGGTATTATTTTCAAGAGCGTAATAGAAAGGACGTGAGTAAGGTGTTAAGGATTCCGGAACTTAATACCAATTCTTTTTGGAATGCCAGATATACTCCTTCTCTCCTAGATAGTGTAAAAGCAGGAAATTCTAAGCCCAAGCAAATTGATTACAACTATCAAGCGTTAAAACTCTTTTCTAATTCCACGGTGCAAGATTACCAAGATCAGCAAAATCAATATCGCAGCAACATTTCTAATTTTTCTAGTAATGTACAAAGTCTCAGTAAGAGTGCTGCGGCTTTGACAGGGGAAAATTCTTTTAGTCAAAAGTATGTTTCAGCAAGCACAGGATCGGCTGTGAGTGGTGTGGCTAAGAAGAATGCCAAAACAGCTCAGTACAATGTTGGGGTAAGTCAGGTGGCAACGAAACAACGTAATGAAAGTAAGAGTCTAGCTGCTAGTTCCTATGGGGCAATAGCAAAAGGAATTTCTACGGTGGGGATAAAGGTGGGCAATGGTGCAGAACGCCAGGTGTCGGTGAATGTACTTGCCACTGATAATAATGGACAGGCTTTGAAAAAATTTGCTACTGCGATTAATAATAGTGGAGCGGGCGTAGTAGCAGAAGTGAAAACAAAAGATAATTTTCAATATTTGAGCGTTACTTCTAAGGAAACAGGAGGGGAGAATTCTTTTGCCCTTCGGGATATTCAAGGCACGAGTGCAGCATCTATAGGCCTTACGAATAAAGTAAAGAGTGCTGTAGATGCTCAGTATACGGTAAATGGAGCTAGCTATCAGTCGGCTACGAATAATGTAACGATTGATAATGGTAATGTAACATTACAATTAAATGGGACGACTACTGGGACCATAAAAGTAAACGTAGGCACGGACGATAGCAAAATAGTAGATGCTACCAAGGAACTTGTTAACAATTATAATACCTTGCAAAATACTCTTAGTGATAGTGATACTATCACTAAACGAGGACAAAAAGCTTTACATAGTATCGAGGCTCTTGTCGGTAAGAATCGGGCAAGTGAATTTGGGAATATTGGAATATCCTTAGATAAAAGCACTGGCGAGCTAATACTAGACGAAGAAAAATTAGCCAAATCCTTAGTTGGGAGCCCAGATAAGGTTAAAAATTTATTAGGTGGAGCTGCCAGTCTTGGAAAAACAGTAGAGCGCGCCGCCAAAGAAATGTCGAATACTCCTGCCAGTGCCTATATAAAACCGCCCAATGTATTTAATACTTTCAATTATAGCTCTTCTTATGGCATGAATAGTTGGGCCATGCAGCAAAGTAATTTTTCTCAAGGTTTATTTTTAAATATGATGGTTTAGGATATAGAATGTTAACTTTTACTTGTGTTTTACGGATGAAAGACTTATAATATATTCTGCGAACATACTGCTTAGGTCTGTGGTTGAAAGTCGAGGCCAGTCGCAGGCGAAACGATCCACTTAAGGAGTCCAAAGCGGCTCTGAGCATGGTGCGGTTTAGGGGTAAGTCCTGCCGAGTTATTAGCTTAATTAGCTAGATTCGAGAGGGGTAGTAGTGAGGAGATTGAATTCTTATTAGCGAACCTTCCAGCAGGCGGGTGTGGGGGCAAAGACCAGGTCAGCTAAGCAGTATGGTCCATTTCAATATAATATGTATGATGCCCAGATGATCACTCATCTGGGCATTTTATAATATAAAGAAATTCAGTATACTTTAAGGAAATCAATTGACTAATTATGCAATAAATATGTATAATTACAAATAGAGAAATAGTATGTGGGAGGTATATAAAAAGTGTCTAAAAAAATTATTTCATTAATGATTGTAGCGGTACTTGTTTTATCTTTTGGTTTGGTTGGTTGCGGCAAGCAAGATGCTGCTGGTGCTAAGGTTCTCAAGGTTGGTTCGGAAGCTTCTTTTGCTCCGTTTGAATTTCAAGAAGAAGGCACAAAAGAATATACAGGCTTTGATATGGATTTAGTGAGAGCTCTTGGTAAACAAATGGGTTATGAAGTGCAAATTCAAAATGTAGGTTTTGATGGTCTGATTCCTGCTCTTGAAGCTGGAAATATTGATGTAGCTATTTCAGCTATGACAATTACAGAAGAAAGAAGCAAGAAAATTAATTTTTCTAAACCTTATTATAAATCTGGTTTGACTGTTGTCGTTAAAAATGACAATAATACGATTAAGAGTTTTGCTGATTTAGAAGGCAAAAAAATTGCTGTCCAAATCGGAACGACTGGTGCTGATGAAGCTAAAAAAGTTAAAAATGCTCAAATTCGTGAGTTTAACAGTGCTCCAGAAGCTTTCTTAGAGCTTAAAGCAGGCGGCGTTGATGCTGTCGTAAATGACAAACCAGTAAACGATTATTATATTGCTAAAGCAGGCGGTAAAGATGCAAAAGAAGTAGGTACACCCCTTACTGCTGAAGAATATGGAATTGCTACTGCTAAGAAAAATACAGAAATGACAGCTAAGCTTGATAAAGCTTTGGAAGAAATTAAGAAAAATGGCGAGTACGAAAAAATCTACGTAAAATGGTTTGGTAAAAAGCCGTAAGTATAGTAAGAAAATAAGAACCGTTGTTTCTTTCCGAGGACTGTGAACAATGGGGAGTAGGGTAATCTAGTTTAAACAGGCGCGATATACCGCGCCTGTTTAAATATTATTGACAGCAGTTTGCTGTATGTTTATAATCAGATTGCATATTTATATTATTTGAATTAAGGGTGAAATTTATGAATTTTGATTTTGACTTGGTGGTACGTTCTTTTCCGTTGCTATTAGTTGGAGCAGGTGTTACGGTAAAAATTACCGCCGTTAGTGTGAGTGTTGGTTTATTAATTGGCATGTTTGTTGGTATTGCCCGATTATCTAAGACTTGGATTATTAAGGCCTTGGCTGCTGTTTATGTAGATTTTATTCGCGGTACACCCCTCCTAGTGCAAATATTTTTGATTTATTTTGCTTTGCCCATTGTCCTAGGAACACGCATTGATCCTTTTATAGCTGCTATTACGGCCTGTAGTATTAATAGTGGGGCTTATGTAGCGGAAATATTTCGTGGCGGTATCCAGTCTATTGATAAAGGTCAAATGGAAGCTGGTCGTTCACTCGGTATGACTTGGGGACAAACCATGCGACATATTATTTTGCCCCAAGCTTTTAAACGAATTATTCCGCCCCTTGGAAATGAGTTCATTGCCATGATGAAAGATTCCTCTTTGGTGTCGGTTATTGGTTTTGAGGAATTGACGCGCAGTGGACAGCTTATTATTGCTCGTACCTATGGGTCGTTTGAAATATGGATGTCCGTTGCCATTATTTATCTCGCAATGACCTTTACTATTTCCCGCTTAGTAGATTATTTGGAGCGGAGGTATAAAATTGATGATAAACATTAAAAATATCCATAAGAAGTTTGGTAAACTCCACGTACTCAAAGGCATTAATCTTCATATTGCTGAGAAAGAGGTAGTGGTAATTATTGGACCTAGCGGCTCTGGGAAAAGTACACTGCTACGGTGTATTAATTTCTTGGAAGAACCTACGGAAGGGCAAGTCGTTGTTGATGGGATTCCTCTGGACTCAGAAGCTAACGTTAACAAGGTTCGCATTGAAGTCGGTATGGTGTTCCAACGGTTCAATTTATTTCCTCATAAAACTGTGCTGGAGAATATCATTTTAGCACCTATGCAAGTGCGTAAATTAAGTAAAGCTGAGGCGGAAAAAGTGGCCTTAGATTTATTAGACAAAGTTGGTCTAGGCGATAAACCTCATGCTTATCCAGAACAACTTTCTGGCGGACAGCAACAACGGGTGGCCATTGCTAGAGCCTTGGCTATGCGTCCTAAGATAATGCTCTTTGATGAGCCTACTTCCGCTCTCGATCCTGAGATGGTCAAGGAAGTATTAGATGTTATGAAGGGGCTTGCTATGGAGGGTATGACCATGGCAATTGTTACTCATGAGATGGGTTTTGCCCGTGAAGTTGGTGATCGAGTTATTTTCATGGATGAAGGACGTATTGTGGAAGAAGGTACTCCAGAGCAGATCTTTACGGCGGCTCAAGAGGGGCGTACCAAAGCTTTTTTATCCAAGATTTTGTAGTGCTAGCGCGACATTGACAGCAATAACCAGTGGTGGTATACTTTGTGATGTAGCTACTGGACTGTTCCAGTTGATTGTTTATTTTAGGAGGAGTTTCATAATGATTGGTAAAGTTAAATGGTTTAGTTCTGAAAAAGGTTATGGTTTTCTTGAAAGAGAAGATGGCGGAGATGTTTTTGTACATTTTTCTGCAATTCAGGATCAAGGTTTCAAAACCTTAACGGAAGGTCAACAAGTAGAGTTTGAAATTGTTGATGGTGCACGTGGTCCTCAAGCAGCAAACGTTGCAAAAGCTTAATCAACTAACAAATACCCGGCTATTGTAGCCGGGTTTTTTTGACGGAATCAGAAAGTATATCACTTTCTGATTCCAAGTAAGGGCAACTAAGGCTTGGCTGAGGCCAAGTTTCTGTGGCTTATAAAAAAAACTGTTAAATTAGGTTAATAATGAATTTTCAGACAGGAATTTTAACTTTGATGGAGAATACTTATAATTAGATACACGAGAGGAGATGGCTATTATGTCAATAATCGTTCGAGGCAAAAATATCGAGATTACACCAGCATTAAAAGAATACGTTGTAAAACGCGTGAGCAAAATTACAAAGTACTTTGATTCTCTTGGTGAAATTACAGCAATACTTACAGTGGAAAAGGGCCGCCATATTATTGAGTTGACTGTGCCAGTAAATGGTATGATGCTCAGGGGTGAAGAAGCCACTATGGACATGTACACATCCATTGATCTTGTTGTTGATAAAATTGAAAAACAAATTGAAAAATATAAAACAAAAATTTCTCGCAGACTAAAAGGTAATAATTTTAAAGGTGAATTAGTGGCGAGCACTGTACCGGAAACGGATGAACTGAAAATTGTAAAAACCAAACGTTTTCCTGTTAAGCCTATGGATTTAGAAGAAGCTACACTACAAATGAATCTTATTAATCATGATTTCTACGTATTTACCAATGCTGAAACCGAAGAAGTAAATGTGTTATATCGCCGCAAAGATGGAAATTATGGATTGATTGAGCCTGAATTTTAAGATTTATACTGAATAAAAGTTGTAAGGTGCCGCACAGAGTTTAAAGATTAGTGCGCAGAGTAGACTGAGAGCAGACTATACGATGAGTAATAGTTTGCTGAGTCTTCTTTGCGTACTTTTTTTATCGTGAATAAGTATTTGCAATAAGGAATTTTAATTAAGGAGGAATAGTATGGGCAAGGGCACGAAAAAAACAACGGGAATAACAAGGCTCAATTTCCTCAAGTTAGTAGGAGGCATCGCCACCACTGGTATTGCCGCTAGTGTGGCTGGATGTGGAAATGAGCCCGTTGGCGGTAAAGGGTGGATTCCTGGGCAGTATGGTGCTACAGGGAACTGGCCAGTGCAGGTAAAAGGACGCATTCCGATTGATCCTAACAATCCTTCTATCGTTAGGGATGATCGTAAATGTATCTTATGTGGTCAGTGTCTGGAAGTTTGCGAGAAGGTACAGAGTGTTTACGGCTACTATGAATTGCCGATTAAAAATGATATTACTTGTGTGGGATGTGGCCAGTGTGCATTGTGGTGCCCAACGGCGGCTATTCGAGAACGGGATGATGTTGATAAAGTAGTGCAAGCTCTTGACGATAAGAACTTACATGTGGTTGTGCAAACTGCGCCGGCTACCCGAGTTTCTTTAGGGGAGGAATTTGGTCTAGCGCCTGGTAGTGTGGTGGAGGGAAAACAGGTATCTGCCCTTAAAAAGTTAGGTTTTAATGCTGTGTTTGATACGAACTTTAGCGCTGACTTAACGATTATGGAAGAAGCAACAGAACTGATAAAACGTTTTGATGATAAACACAGTGGTTCTTTTCCTCAATTTACCTCATGTTGTCCAGGTTGGGTGAAATTCTGTGAGTATTATTATCCAGAGTTAATTGGCAATTTATCTACTGCCAAATCGCCTCAGCAGATGTTAGGTACTCTTGCTAAGACCTATTATAGGGAGAAACAAGGCTTGGAGTTAGAGAACGTAGTTTCGGTAGCTATTATGCCGTGTACGGCTAAGAAGTTCGAATGCCAGCGGCCGGAAATGAACTCGGCAGGACGAAGAAATGGTAAGCCTGACATTCGTGATGTTGATATTGTGTTAACAACTAGGGAATTAGCGAGTCTGATCAAACGCAAAGGTCTTGATTTAAACATGATGCCAGATACTAGCTACGACAAGTTGATGGGCGAGAGTAGCGGAGCAGGCGTTATTTTTGGTGCAACAGGAGGGGTTATGGAGGCTGCTGTACGTACTGCTTATTTTCTAGTTAGCAAAGAAAACCCCCCTGAAGAACTTTTGAATTTTAGCGCTGTGCGAGGCCTTGCCGGTGTAAAAGAGGCTGAGGTTACAATTCCAGGATTGGGTAAAATGAAGGTAGCTGTTTGCCACGGTTTAAAAAATGCTAGAATTATCCTTGACCAGGTTCGAGAAGGAAAATCATCATGGCATTTTATTGAATTTATGAGCTGTCTAGGTGGATGTATCGGTGGTGGTGGGCAACCTCGTACTTCTCTCGCAGCGGCAGATGAGGTCAGGAAGGCGCGCAGTGCAGGCTTATATAATCTAGATGGTAAAATCTATAGAAAACGTGCAAGTTATAAAAACCAAGAGATTAAAGACTTATATGTTGAATTTCTAGAATATTCTGGAAGTGCGATTGCAGAAGAATTATTGCATACTCATTATACTGACCGCAGTGGGCAATTGACAGCGAAGAAGAAAGTATAAATGGTTTATGTTGTTGGAAAAAAAGCGAGGTGAATGAGATGGCTAAGGGCGTTTTGGTAGATTTGACAAAATGCATAGGATGTGGCAGCTGTGCGGTGGCCTGCAATTTGTGGAATGGTTTAGGTTATGATAATAAAAAGCCTGAGCTTAGTTCCGATGTGAAGCTTAATGATAAGAACTGGACGGTGGTAAGTTCTCATGAAGTAGCCGATGAAAATCATAAACCGGTGTGGCGTTTTGTGAAACAACAATGTTTCCATTGCCAGGAACCAGCGTGTGTGTCTGCATGCTTTTCTAAGGCTCTACAGAAAGATAAAGAAGGAGCAGTTATATATTACCCGAATTTATGTGTAGGCTGTCGGTATTGTATGGTGGCTTGTCCTTTTGATATTCCTAAATATGAATGGGAGAAATCCTTTCCGTTGATAACGAAATGTCAAATGTGTTCTACTCGCATGGAGAAAGGCGAGGCTCCAGCTTGTGTGGCTGTTTGTCCGACAGGCGTTATGCAGTTTGGTGAGCGAGATCCTTTGCTTGTGCAGGCTAAAAATGCTATTGCTAAGGATGAACGGTATATTAAAACTGTATACGGGGAAAAGGAAGTCGGCGGAACGGCTTGGCTGTATCTTTCCGATGTACCTTTTGGAGAATTGGGTTTTAAGACTGATTTAGGAACGACGGCATTGCCGACATACAGTAATAGTTTTCTAAAGAACATTCCAGGTTTGGCTTTTATTTGGGGGATAGTGTTGACGAGTTTGTATTATTATACGAAGCGGCGCTCGGAAATGGCTAAGAAAAAAATGGTAACAAAAGACAGTGATTCAAAACCCAAGAAAGAAATAATAGAATCTAAGGCATTGGGGGAAGAAAAAGATGAAAGCTGAGTTCGCACCTTGGAGGTTTACTATTACGGGACCACGTATAGGGTTGATGATTATAGCTGCTATTAGTGTGGCGGTTATTCTTTTTCGCTTGGTTACAGGATTCGGTATGGTCACGAACCTAAGTGACGATTCTCCTTGGGGGCTGTGGATTGCATTCGATGTTCTTACAGGAGTGGCCTTGGCTGGTGGCGGGTACTTTACAGCCATAATCGTCCATATCTTGCATCGTGATAAGTATCTTTCTATTGCCCGTAGCGCGTTGGTGACATCTTTATTTGGTTATCTGCTTGTAATGGGCGGCTTGTTTTTAGATATTGGTCAATGGTTTAATTTTTGGCGGCCCTTTGTGTCGTGGGGAAGCTCTTCAGTGCTATTTGAGGTGTTTTGGTGTATTTCTATTTATACGACCATTCAAATCCTTGAATTTGGTGAAATTGTGACAGAACGCGTGGGCGTGAAACTGCATAGTCTAATTAAAAAGATGTTACCCGTGTTAATGATTGTAGGTGTAGTTTTCCCAACGATACATCAATCATCTCTCGGAGGGTTGTTTTTAATTGCTGTTCATAAACTATATCCCTTGTGGTGGTCGTCATTTATTCCTTTGTTTTTCTTAATGTCTTCTTTTTTTGTTGGACCAGCAATGATTTGTGTAGAATCCATCTTGGCTGGTAAAGCCTTTAATCATAAGACGCCGGTTACAGTATTACATGGACTAGCCAAAATCAGTTGTTATGGGATGATGGCGTATTTAGTTTTGAAGATTTACGACTTATTGGAACGTGGCGTTTTTGGCCTTATGTTTCTTGGTAATTTAGAAGGGAATCTTTTTCTGATAGAAATAATCTTTGGTCTACTAATTCCCATGGCAATTGTGTTTAGTAAAAAGGGGAAGACGCGGAGCGGGCTTCTTATCTATGGACTGCTAGTGAGCAGCGGTGTAGTTTTGAATCGCTTAAATATTGTTCTTGTAGGTATGTCAGCTAACGGGGGGATTTACATTCCTTCAGTTTGGGAATGTGCAGTTAGTGTCGGCTTATTGGCATTTGGATGTTTAGCTTATTGTTTCGTTGTGGAAAATTTTCGCGTCTTTGGTCATGATGAAGAAGAAATAGAAGAAAAAGTGAAAGAAAGAAGCAATCTTTCTGCATGATGAAGACG
>JAPUES010000186.1 GCA_027492445.1 Sporomusaceae bacterium
ACTACCCTGTGCCTTTTTTTCTAAGAAATCATCAACCTGCAGGGAATCAACCTGGTGTCTAGCTAGATAGGCACCATAGTGGGCCATTTGCTCTGGATCCATATCAAGTCCTGTAGAGGCCATGATTCGTTCATGCAGTGTATAAGCCCGGTAAAGGGCCTGCACATCATCTAAAATGGCTTCATTTAAAAATTCATCTTTTGTAACACCAGAATTTTCCCAATCAACATTATAAGCATAGGTCATACTGCCACCAAAGCGAATAAAAATTACCAGGAAATATAACATTACAAGGCAAGAAGTACGAAAAGCAATATTTTTATAAGCCCTAGAAAAACGTGGTAAAGGAAATGTCGGCGTACCTAACCATAGCTTTAGCAACTTGGCAAAGGCAATCGCCGTTACTGCAGTTACAATTAATCGCATAAACAAGTTATACTGCTGAATTAATGTATAAAAAATTGCAGTTATATCATCATTAAAAGTATTAAAAATTAGCTGATTAAAACCTGCATGAAATTGTTCATAATAGGGAATCCTGGCATAAAACAATAAACTAAGAATACTAATATAACAGCACCCTACTACATAACGAATATTTTTCACTTTGTTGTTTTTAATAAATAATCCAAGTACCGTACAACCACTAAAGGATAGTAAGGTCACAATTGCCGTACTTTTTAAACTAATGCGAAAGCCATAATACAATGCGGTCATTATATCTTGCAATGTTGTTGCCGCACTAATATACTCTTGCAACACCACAATAAAACCAATGCGAAATAAACAAAATACCCCTAATACAAAAAGATATAATTTAAAATCTTGCTGAATCTCTTTGAATAATTCTTCCCATTTTGACACTACAACAAAACATCCTTTCTAACAAGGCTCAAGCCTCCCTTCTATATTTCTACTTTTTTCAACATTTTCCTGCCTTTTTATCGGATTTCAATATCAACCATCCCTCTTGATACATTCATAAAACAATGTGAAGCTCACTATTTTCACAAAAAAATAGTGAGCTTTACATTTTAATCTCGCAAAACCTAGGTTTTTATTGTATTATTTTATATATACGCAATAACTAGGATTGGAAGTATTCCTTGAACTGGGAATTTGCTGCGTTAGGGGGACAATATCATGATTAAGGTCAAGGTAGACAAACTACAAAATGGAGATATTATTGCCGAACATATTATTAATTCTGAAAAGCAAGTTTTGCTTTCGGCAGGTACCATCCTTTCACATAAAACCATTACTCTTCTGCGATTATGGGAAATTAAAGAAGTTAGGTTGCGGGAAGAAAGCGACACTGACGATGCAATACGATTGTCCCTACAATTTGATGAAATTGTCCATAAAAATAGCCACCTTTTTGAAAGCCTAGCTAGTATTGAGGAAGTCACCGAGCCGAAAAAATCACCGATTGTACTATCCTCTATCATCAGCGAGAAATCCCTGCAGCAATATGATGATCTTACTCATAAAGTATCAACAATTTTTGAAGAAATAACCAAGTCTAACACTACCGACAACCTAGTGGCCCTGTCCCATATTATTTGCCAATATGTAGCTACTACCCCCTGCGTGATGGGTTATACCTTAAAGCGAGATCTCAAAAATATCCCCCATGAAAACTTAATCCATCATAGTATGTCCGTTGCTATTATTGCCGCAAAAATTGCAAAACTCCTTGGCTATTCCGCTGCTAAAATTCAAATCATTGTTCTTGGCGCATTAATCCACGATATTGGCAAAACCCAGCTGCCAGACCATATCGCAAATCGTTCTGGCTATAGCCCGGCAGAAGATCAGGCACTTTATCAAAGTCATGTTCAAATAGGCTATGATTTGATAAAATCCCTTGGTTTACCTCGTGAGGTTACCCTGATTCTAGCCCAGCACCATGAATATAACGATGGTAGTGGTTTCCCACTGCAATTACCAGCAAAGAAAATTCACCCTTATGCACAGATTGTTGCTTTTGCCGATCTTTTCGATGTTTTATCCCATGAAAATAATGAGCTTCCTAACTTTTTTGATATTCGCGCTAAGTTGATTAGTAGTGGCGCAAATAAAATAGACGCTGCTATTATCGATGTCTTTGATCGTTATTTACACGATTTTATTTTCAATGTTAATATAGAGCTTACGGATGGCCGCCGAGCTGAAGTTATCTATACCCACCCTTCCTATATGTCCTTTGTGGTACGTACGACAGAAGGTGATTTCATTGATCTTAGTAAAGATAAGACGATTGCTATTAAAACATCTTTTTTATAATTAAGGATTACAAAAGACCCTGCATTTTTACATGCAGGGTCTTATTTCCTTACTGCCTGGGTGCTGGTTTACGTTTTTTACCAAACGCTCGCTTCGGAGGCGCTTTTTCAACAGGCTTGCCATCTTTATCACTCTTGGGTTTATGAAAGCTTCTTAGATTACCACCGCCATGGCTATCGGCTTTCTTTTTAGTAGGTTTTCCAGGCTTAAAGTTTCCTGCCTCTTTTGGTTCTGAGGTCTTTCCATAACGTGGTGTAGTATCTCTGCGGAAAACCTTCGGTTTATCTCTTGGAATCATATTTCCGCCGCTGAGTCTATGTCTTTCAATGGAAGTACTAATGCCTTGTTCTATCATGCGTACTAAGGGCTGCTCATGAGGATCAATAAGCGTAATCGCCATACCTGTTTCACCAGCACGGCCCGTCCGTCCAATGCGATGGATATAGCTATCAACATCACGAGGAATGTCAAAATTAAAAACATGAGTAACGCCTTCCACATCTAGGCCTCGGGCTGCAATATCCGTTGCCACTAAGATTTGAATCTTGGCATCACGAAAACGCTTCATTACTTGTTCACGCTGGGGTTGTGACAAATCACCATGAAGTTCATCCACTGCATAGCCCTTTTGCACAAGAGCAGATGTAACAGCAGTCGCTCGTTTCTTGGTGTGACAAAACACAATACCTAAGTAAGGGCGATATTCATCAATAAGACTGCATATTTTATCAATCTTATCTGGTTCGGCAACCTCTACCATAATCTGTTTAATTTCATCTAAGGTAATATGTTGTGTTTGAATTCGAATATCCACCGGTTTAGTCATGTAACGGGAAGCAAGGCCACGAACTTTCGAGGGCATTGTGGCTGACAATAACATAGTTTGACGTTTCGGGGAAGTCTGACGAACTAGTTCTTCCACATCATCAAGAAATCCCAAATGTAGCATTTGGTCAGCCTCGTCAAGGACTAACTTTGTTACCCCAGAAAGATTAATGGACTTACGTCTGATATGATCCATTAACCGGCCAGGTGTACCAATTACAATTTGCGTAGCACCTTTTAACTTTTTTATCTGCCGGTCTACGTCCTGTCCACCGTAGACTGATAATACATGAAGATTTAGCTTTTCGGTAAACTTATTGATTTCATTGGTAATTTGCTGGGCGAGTTCCCTAGTGGGAGTAATAATTAAAGCCTGTACATTGGGTTTGTCTGGGTTAATACTTTCCAATATAGGAAGTACAAAAGCCAAGGTTTTTCCCGTACCCGTTTGGGCTTGAGCAACCATATCTTTCCCCCCTAAGGCGATTGGAATCGCCTGTACTTGTATAGGGGTTGGTTTTGTAATCCCATTTACTCGCAAAATATCATTTATCTCACGCCGAATCCCTAGCGCCGTAAAGTCTGTAGCCATTGAAAGACACCTCTTCTTTATTTCTATACATCATCCGTCATTATACCAGTTTGTGCATATAATTCATAGCATATCCTCGTTCTTAGATAATTATATTTTAAAAAATCCACCTAGGCTTCCTGTGCTAGGTGGATATCAGCTAATGTAATTTTATTTGTTCCTTATATACAATGCCCCCCGTAGCCTGATGAGTAGGCGTCACTGTGACCTCACAAATTTGAACATGCGTTGGGGCGCTTGCAGCATAGAGTACAATGTCTGCAATATCTTCCGCCGTCAATGGTTTGATGCCTTCATATACATTATCAGCCTTTTCCTTGTCCCCATGAAAGCGAATTACACTAAAGTTCGTTTCCACCATCCCAGGCTGAACCGTAGTTACCCGTATCGGTTTATCCACAACATCCATTCTAAGACCATCGCTAATAAACTTTACAGCGGACTTCGTGGCGCAATATACTGCACCACCCGGATAAGCATGAATCCCAGCAGTAGAACCAATATTAATAACATGACCATTTAGCTCATATGCGAGCATCAAGGGCAGAATTTTACGAGTAAGGTACAGTAAACCTTTCACATTGGTATCAATCATTGCCTCCCAATCTTCACTATCACCTTCTTGGAGTTTGTCTAGCCCACGAGCAAGACCTGCATTGTTAATGAGAATATTAATCTTTTTCCATTCTTCTGGCAAGCCATCAATCGCCTCGCTAACAGCAGCTTTATCTCGCACATCCAGTTTAAATGCTAATATTTCTACCTGATATCGTTCTTTTAAATCAAGAGCAATCTCTCGCACTACTTCAATATTCCTGGCACATAAAATCAAATGAGCTCCAGCTTGAGCAAAAAATTCTGCACAAGCTTTGCCAATACCACTGCTGGCGCCACTAATAAATACGATTTTATCCTTTAACTTTTGCATATAGTAGCATCTCCTTACCTATTTATCTACCCTAAGCATTATTTTGCCAGCGTTACAGTACTGTCTACTTCTGCAAAGCTTTCAATAATATGATCGGCTCTAGACAAATCCTGTTTCCCTGAATTTGGATTGTAAAAAGCAATGCATTTCATACCTGCTTCTTTTGCCGCTGCTACTCCATTCTTTGAATCTTCAAAAACCAAGCATTCTTCGGGTAAAAGATTGAGTAGCTTGGCCGCCCGCAAGAAAATATCAGGAGAAGGTTTACTATTGACCACTTCTTGCCCACTTACTACAACCTCAAAATATGGAGCTAGCCCAAACATTTCTAATACCAACTTAATATTTTTCTTAGGAGAAGAAGAAGCCAATGCCAATCGAATGTTATTTTGATAAAGATTTTTGACTAACACATCTACACCAAGAATTGGTTTTTCCGTCTTTGATTCCATTAAATAGGCACTACATTTCTCTTCATATTCTTCAACAAGGGCAGTAACTTCCTCAGCAAGCTGATACTTTTCTTTGAGCACTGCATACATATGATAGTTTGTTGCACCAATAAAAGCACTGTACTCCTCATCCGTAATAGCCATTCCCCATTTACTATGCAAATATTCCTTAAAAACCTTATAATGTAAAGGCTCACTATCAATAATCACGCCATCCATATCAAAAATTACTGCTTTTATCATTGAGAAATTCCTCCTCTATTTTGATACTTTTGCTAATTACCACATAAAATCTAAATCGCTTTCTTCTTTCTCCTCTAGACCCAACCCAAACTGTGTGCATAATTCTGGCAAACCACCAACAATACCTGTCCCAAGGGCCTTACTCTCCCATTCCCGGTCTTGTCTCTTGAGTTCAAGACCAATAATAGCCGTTTCGGTTGTAAATTTTTCCTCCACATTATACTGAACCAACTCCGTGCCCGTAACATCATCACAGATACTAATAAATAGCTTTTTCCCTTGACCAAAGTGCTGCTGCCGCTCTAGAGCATCATAAATGGTGATCACAAACACCAGCTTATGAACCGCTGCCGAAATCCTCGTCAAATCTATTTTCACCTGTTCTTCATCACCAGTATGTACTACCCCACCGTCAACACTAATAGGATTATTGTAAAAAATTAAATCATTCTCATCTTCCACTTGCCCATTCTCATCGAGCAAAAAAACGGCGGTATCTAAATCAAAGTCTTCATCCCCTGTATAGACTATAGTATCCCAACCAATACGGATAACGATTTTTCGAAGCTGTGGATGAGACTTCGTCAATGCTAGTCCTTCTCCCTTATGACATAATACTGACATATTATATTTCCTCCTTATAATTAGAGCCGAAATCTATGCTACTTTTTGTTTTTCGCTCCCAGTCTTATTGATATTTTGTAGCTGCGATAGCAGCATGCCTGCCAACATAATAACGCAGCCGAGCAGTTCTTGAAAGCCTAATATCTCATTTAAGATCAGCCATCCTCCTAGAGCGGCAAAGACAGTTTCCATACTAAGAATAATAGCAGCATGGGATGGCTGGGCATGTTTTTGGCCAACAACCTGCAGGGTATAGGCAATGCCAACAGAACAAATCCCCCCATATAAAATAGGTACTAAGGCAAGTCTCAAACCCTCCAAGCTAATGGTTTCTATCAATAAGGCGGTTACTAAACTCAGGGCAGAGCAAGTTATAAATTGGAAAAAAGATAATTGCAAGACATCTACTTTTCGGGAAAAACGATCAATCACTAAAATATGAAAGGTCCAAAAAAAAGCGCCAATCAATTCCAAAACTTCCCCATAGGAGATAAAAAAACTATCCTTTACACACAGAAGATATAAACCTATAATGGCAACAACAGAACCTAGCCATGTGGTCATGGAAATGTATTGTTTTAAGAAAATCCCTACTAGGGGAACAAGAACAATATATAAACAAGTAATAAAGGCGGCTTTTCCTGCCGTTGTATACAGTAAACCAATTTGTTGCAAGGAAGCTCCAAGAAAAAGAATAGTCCCAGCGATGAAACCAGTTTTCATAACATTTTTTATTCCTTGTTTATCTTGTACTTGGTCCTTTGCTCCCTTCTTATAAAAAAGAATCAAAGGAAGCAATGAAAGAGCACCTAATAGAAATCGTACACCATTATAGGTGAAAGGACCTACATGATCCATTCCGATTCTTTGTGCGACAAAAGCAAACCCCCATATTGCCGCTGCTAACAATAATAATAGATTGGATTTGGCTACATTCATACCTTACACTCGCTTTGTTTAGATTATATGAACTCTAATACCATAAAAAAACAATAAGGCTTAAAAGGTCATACTTTATCTTTATTTCGCGAAAAAGAAAGCAAATCCTCTTCGGATACCACTTCTTCTTTTATTAGAATAGAAGGACTTTTTAAACAATCTAAGAATAGTACTATAGTAGATTGTAAAAATAATCTACTATAGTACATTACAGCCTAAATCATTGTAAATTCTAGGAGTGAAAATTTTGGATATTTTGTACTTATCTGTCTGGCATTTACTTGGCGGAATCCTTTTCTTCGCTGGACAGACTTTATTAATTTATAAACTAGTCACAATTCAAAAACAACAGCACAAAAACCAGCAGGCACTCCTTGCTGCAATAGAAGCTAACCGTCATTTAGTAGCAAAAGAAAGACGATATCGTTTAGTAACAGAAAATATGAAAGATGTCCTTTGGATCTTAGACATTGAAACTATGACTTTTATCTATGCTAGCCCTTCTGTCTTTGAAACACTCGGCTTTACCCTAGAAGAATTTATTTCTTCTCCTTTTGAAATGCTACTAAGTCCAGCTGATAAAGCCATCATCCTAGAAGACGTAGTAGAAAGGACAAAGGGCCTTCTCCCTGGGTCAGAACATTCTACGGTGTACATGAGAGAAGTTCAACAACGTTGTAAAGATGGTTCGACAATTTGGACCGAAATGAGTATGTATTATTATATTAATGATGCAACCAACAAAATCGAAATCCAAGGCATTGGCCGTAATATTCAAAAACGAAAGGAAGCAGAAATTGCCTTAGCCTTCTCAGAAGAACGCTTGCGGACAATTACAAATAACTTACCTTTGACCGTCTACCAAATTACAGGGTCTGACATTGAAAATTGCAAGTTAACTTTTGTCAGTGATCGTCTCTATGATATCGTGGGCAAAGAAGCACTAAAAGACCTTTCTTATTTAATGGAAAAAGTACATCCAGAGGACAGAGAACCTTTGCACCATTCTCGCCAAAATTCCATTGCTGCCGACTCACCTTGGCAATTTGACTTTCGGATTATCTTAGAAAATGAAAATATTCGCTGGATTCATGGCGAGGCCATTCCTTATCATTTAACGGATGGTACGGTAACATGGAATGGTTACTGCCAAGATATTACAGAACGTAAAAATTGGGAAGAAAGAATGTCTCAGCTAGAACGATTCCATTTGATTGGTGAAATGGCTGCTGGTATTGCTCATGAAATTAGAAATCCCATGACAACGGTAAGAGGGTTTTTACAATCTTTCTTGAGAAAGGATGAGTGTTCTCATGTTCGTTCTTCATTAGAATTAATGATCTCAGAGTTAGATCGAGCCAATTCTATTATTACCGAATACTTATCCCTTGCTAAAAATAAACAGCTGAACTTATCACTATTAAGCTTAAACACGATTATCGAAAAGATATTACCTCTCATCGAGTCAGATATGTTACTAAGAGGACTATTAGTTCATACGAAATTAGAGATAGGCCTCCCTGACTTACCTTTAGATCCCCAAGAAATGCGTCAAATGATTCTTAATTTTGTACGTAATGGGATGGAAGCTATGAAAGTTGGGGGACAATTAACAATTGGCACCTATGGTAATCAAGAAGAAGTAACGTTATTTATTACCGATGAAGGTCAGGGTATCCCACTAGAAATGCTCGATAAATTAGGTACCCCCTTCTTAACTACAAAAGATACAGGAACAGGACTGGGCCTTGCGATTTGTTACAACATTGCTAGCAGGCACAACGCCCTCATCCATGTGGAAACGGGAAGTTGGGGAACTACTTTTATGGTTACATTCAAAGTATAAGTCCAAATTATAGTATGGCCCTTAAAAAAAGCACAGTCTACCAAGTTTTATTGGTAGACTGTGCTTTTAAAATTTACACCCCATATTACAAGGAGAACTTGACGACCTCATCTTGCAATTTTTGTGCTAACATTGCAAGACTGCGACTTCCAGCAGCAATTTCTTGCATGGAGGCTGCTTGTTCTTCTGTTGCTGCAGAAATAGTTTGTGCTTGTCCCGAAATATCGCTACTTTCTTTGCCAATACCATGGACTACTAAAACCACTTGCTTACTATTGTCAGCCAATTCAGTTAAGCTGTGAGCAATATTATTTGATAATTCTGCTGCTTGCTTAACAGAGGTCTCTATTTCTTTAAAGGCTTTGCCTGCATTATTTACAACAGCAATTCCTACTTCCACATCAGAAGTACCTGCTTTCATGGAAGTAACGGCTTCATCGGTTTTCGCCTGTACCCCACTAATCAACTCAAATATTTGCTT
>JAPUES010000187.1 GCA_027492445.1 Sporomusaceae bacterium
TTTAGTGCATTGTGATATCAAGCCTCATAATATTCTGATGACCCGGGCTGGGCGTATTAAAGTTACGGATTTTGGTATTGCCAAAGCCGTTAGTTCCGCGACCATGCAGTACACGTCAACGATTATTGGATCGGTGCATTATTTTTCGCCAGAGCAAGCAAAAGGCGGCGCTGTGGGGGCCAAATCCGATATTTATTCCTTAGGTGTTGTCCTTTATGAAATGCTCACTGGTACAGTTCCTTTTAATGGTGAAACACCCATTAGTATTGCTTTAAAGCACTTGCAGGAAGATCCTCCTCCCATCCGGGAACTCAATCCAGAGGTGCCCCCTTTATTAGAAGCTATTGTTCTTAAGGCGATGGCGAAAGATGTAGATCATCGTTTTAATGATATTAGTGAAATGATTGTAGATTTAAAATCTGTGCAGAATTATCTTCGTGATGATAATACCCGTCAATTGTCTAGGGGCGATTTTCCTACCCAAGTCCTTCCTAAAATGACGGAAATGATTGCAAAAACAGCAACAACAGACAAGGGAGCGGGGAATGTTCCTAGCCCATCTGGTGAAAATAAAAAATCAAAGGTTTGGATACTAGGATTGTTAGCATTGCTACTAGTAGGTTTTATGATAGGAGCATTTTTCTCATTTGGTAAGTTTTGGAGTAATAGCGAAGTAACAGTATCCAATGTAGTAGGGAAGCAGGTTGATATTGCCCGCAATATCTTAAGCAACCAAAATTTACGAGTGAGTGAATCAGAAGTTTTTAGTGATAAAATGCCAGCAGGATACGTTATCTCTCAGTATCCTGAAGCAGGAAATGTTGTGAAAGAGCAGAGAATGATTGTTCTTGTTATCAGCAAGGGCGGTGAGGCTACTATTGTTCCTGATTTGCGGGGGTTAAATCGTCGTGATGCGGAACTTAGAATTAAAAATGCAGGACTCGCGGTAGGTAGAGTGGATGAGCAGTTTAGTACAGAAGTTCCTTCAGAAGGAATTATCAGTCAGCAGCCTCGTTCAGCAACCCAGGTAAATAAAAATACTACAATTGATCTTGTTATTAGTAAAGGGACTGGCCCGCGAAAATTTCCTGTGCCTGATTTTAGCGGTACACCACTTAGTACCATTGGGGCACAACTGGATAGTTTAAAATTAAAACAAGGTAAGGTAACGGAAGAAGGCAGTGATAAATATCCACCTGGCACCATTGCCGGACAAACACCTATTGCTGGGGCAGAGGTTTCAGAAGGCATGTCCATTGATTTTATCGTAGCAAAAGCCGCTGTAAATACCGGTAAAAAGTCAGGAGTACAAGTAACGGTGCCTGAGGGAGCCATTCGGCAAGCTGTGCAGATTATTGTAACCGACGCGAATGGGCGACGCATTGTTTATGAAAATGTTCATAAACCAGGTGATAAGATTGAAAAAACCGTTGAGGGTACAGGGCAAGTCAGGATTCAAGTATATAGTAATGGAGTCTTGTTGCAAGAACAAACCCTATAGTGGAGGTATAAATGCTAAATGGAGTAATCATAAAAACATATAATAGTTTTTATTATGTACAGACTGCTGAAAAAGTAATTTCTTGTAAATTGCGTGGACGTTTTAAAAAAGAACGCTTTTCTCTCTTGGTTGGTGATCAGGTAGAGTATGAGAGCACTGGAGCAGGTAAAGGAATCATCGAAAACATCTTGCCACGCCGCAGTATGCTGAGAAGACCTATGATTGCTAATATTGATCAAGTTATTCTTACCTTTGCCGCGGTAAATCCTAATATTAATAGGATACTAGTCGATCGTTTTTTGGTCTTAGGGGAAATGTCTGAGCTAGAGATTGTTCTTTGTATTAATAAAATTGATTTAGCAGACGAACAGGAATTAGAAACTATTGTTGAACAGTATCGTAGTATTGGGTATAAGGTGATTACCTTATCTGCTAAGGCTGGTACTGGTATCAATGAGTTGCGCTCCATGCTATATGGCAAAATTAGCGTTTTTGCTGGTCCTTCTGGAGCCGGCAAATCCACCCTTCTCAATACCATTGAAACAGGACTTACGTTAGTGACTGGTGAAGTGAGTGAAAAAATTGGACGTGGTAAGCACACCACTCGTTTTGCAGAATTACTCCCCTTGTCGGGTGGCGGATTTGTCGTTGATACCCCTGGCTTTAGTTTTACAGAGTTTAACGATATAAAACCACAGGAGCTGATGCATTGTTTTCCTGAAATTTCAGAGTTAACAGCAGGTTGTAAGTTTAACACCTGTATTCATTCAAGAGAACCCCAATGTGCTGTAAAGCAGGCAGTCAGCGAGGGAAAAATTCTACAGTATCGTTATGACTCTTATCATGAAATATTGGAAGAAATTATTGGGAATAAGAAAGGGTTTTAACTATGAGCATTAAAATTGCACCATCCATTCTTTCTGCAGATTTTTCTATATTAGCAGATGAAATACAGAAGGTAGAAGCGGCCGGAGCCGACATGATCCATATTGATATTATGGATGGACACTTTGTACCGAATCTTACCTTTGGGCCACCTGTGGTTGCCTCCATCCGTAAAGTGACAAAATTAGTATTTGATGTACATCTTATGGTTAGCAATCCCCAAGACTTTATTGAACCCTTTGCAAAAGCAGGCGCCGATCTTCTTACCATTCATGTGGAGACGGCACCACATTTACATAGGCTCATACAAAGTGTTAAGGAACAGGGAATGAAAGTAGGCCTAGCTCTGAATCCTGCTACTTCTTTATCGGTCATTGAAGAAGTGCTCGATGAAGTTGATATGGTGCTCATCATGAGCGTTAATCCTGGGTTTGGCGGGCAAAAGTTTATACCCCAGATGTTAGCTAAAATTACTCGTTTGCGCGCGATGATTGCAAAACGCAATTTAGCCGTTGAAATCCAAGTAGATGGCGGGATTAATGCTAGCATTGCTCGGCAAGTCGTTGCTGCTGGTGCGACGATTTTAGTAGCAGGTTCAGCCATTTATCAATCTGAAAATATTGAGAAAGCCATTGCTGAAATCCGCGGTACTTGATTATTTTCGACAATACTGGTAACATATATCTATAATTAAATAAGTGAGCCTTTGGGGCAAGGTGAAAAAGAGCAATCTTTTAATTCCTTACCGGCGGTGACTAGCCCGCGAGCCGTATGGCTGATCCGGTGAAATTCCGGAGCCGACAGTATAGTCTGGATGGAAAAAGGTAGTTGGTAACGTGTATTTGGAGAAATACAACTTTACTAGTTTGAAACTGGTTTATAAACAGTTTCTTAGCAGATTTATTAAGTATTCCTATTCTCCACGTTCTATGAGGCTGCAAAAAAGTGTTATCACTTTTTATGCAGCTTATTTTTTTCCAGGCTTGGTAATAGCCAGATTTTCTTGCTTAGAATCATTTCTTGATTCCAAGCAAGGGCAACTAAGGCTTGGCTGAGGCCAAGTTTTCTGCGGAGGGATTCATTGTGGATGAACAGTATATGCAGCAGGCCCTAAACATTGCGTATTATGCCAAGGGACGTACTAGCCCAAACCCAATGGTAGGGGCGATAATCCTTAGTCAAGGACGCATTGTAGGGCAAGGCTGGCATCGAAAGGCTGGTACGCCCCATGCAGAGGTTCATGCTCTGCAGCAAGCGGGAGAGCTAAGTCAAGGGGCTACCATGTATGTAACCTTAGAGCCCTGTTCTCACCAAGGGAGGACTGGTCCTTGTGATCAAAGGATTATTGCTGCTGGCATCAAAAAAGTAGTCATTGCCATGACAGATCCTAACCCTCTTGTTGCTGGGCGAGGCATTGGAAGATTGAAAGAGGCAGGGATTGAGGTTGTAGAGGGAATTCTAGCTCATGAGGCTGCTCATCTCAATGAAGTGTTTATTAAGTGGATTTCTACTCAAATGCCTTTTGTGGTCCTAAAAAGCGCTATGTCACTAGATGGGAAAATTGCAGCCCATACAGGACATTCCCAGTGGATTACAGGGCCGAAGGCCCGGGAACGTGTTCATCAACTGCGAGATTGTTATGATGCTATTCTGGTGGGAATTGGTACGGTACTTTCGGATAATCCAAACCTAACCACTCGTTTGCCAGCAGGCGGTAAAAACCCCATTCGTATTATTGTCGACAGCAGGGCAAGAACACCTCTCGATTCCCAAGTGGTTAAGGATGGACTGGCGCCAACGATTATTGTAGTTGCTCCTGAGGCAGAAAAAACTAAAGTAGATGCCTTACGTGCCTCTGGCGTAGAGGTGTTGGTAATAGAAAAAAATAAAACTGGTGTCGATTTACGTCAGTTATGTCAGGTGCTAGGAAAAAGAGAGATTACTAGTATCTTCGTGGAAGGCGGCGCTAGTATAAATGCTTCTTTCTTAGAAGAAAATCTGGTGGATAAGGTTCAGTGGTTCATTGCTCCGAAGATGATTGGTGGTCATCATGCCCCAGGTCCAGTAGGGGGCCAAGGTGCTGAGAAAGTCACGGATGCCAAGAACCTTGAAGATATAAAGATTGAGACTATTGGGGAAGATATATTAATTAGCGCATATTTGCGCAACCGGGAGGGACGAGATGTTTACCGGGCTTGTGGAAGAATTGGGTAAGGTGAAAACCATTGCCCGTGGTGTCAAATCAGTACGTTTAACGGTAGAAGCCAAGAAGGTGACTGGTGATGTGGCAATGGGTGATAGTATTGCTGTCAATGGAACCTGCCTTACCGTTGTCGAGTATACTGAAAAATGGTTTACAGCTGATGTAATGCCAGAGACCGTGGATAGTACGGTGCTGGCAAGTCTAAAAATCGGTGATACTGTGAATTTAGAGCGCACTTTACGCGTTGGTGATCGTTTTGGCGGTCATATTGTCAGCGGACATATTGATGGAGTGGGATCTATTAGCAAAAAAGAAGCCAATGATAATGCTATTATTATAAAAATAACGGCTGGCCCTGAGGTTATGCGCTATATTGTAAAAAAAGGATCCATCGCTATCGATGGTGTTAGTTTGACCGTTGTCGACTATGATAGTGATTGGTTTACTGTCTCTCTCATTCCTCACAGTGCGGCCATGACCACCCTAGGCTTTAAAAAAATGGGGGATGCCGTAAATTTAGAGGCGGATGTGATAGGGAAATATGTGGAAAAGTTACTAGGGATACCTTCGTCCCAAACACCAAGCAAGAGCAAAAGTATTGGGATGAATTTTTTAGAAGAACATGGTTTTACAAGATAATAATCGTTGATTTTGGAGGTAGCATAATGAAATTTAATACCATTGAAGAAGCCATTGAAGATATTAAAAATGGTAAAATCATTGTTGTCGTTGATGATGAAGACCGAGAAAATGAAGGGGATTTATTGATGGCCGCGGATCAAGTAACGCCGGAAGCGATTAACTTTATGGCGACTTTTGGACGAGGGCTGATTTGTATGCCCATCATTGGTTCACGCTTAGATGAACTAGGGATTGGTGCTATGGTATGTGATAATACGGATAATCATTGTACTGCTTTTACCGTATCGGTGGATGCAGATACAACGACAACAGGAATATCCGCTCATGAGCGTTCGGATACCATTCGCACTCTGCTTGATGCAAATACCAAACCAGATAATTTAAGACGACCTGGGCATATCTTTCCTCTCAGGTCTGTTGAGGGAGGGGTACTAAGGCGCGCTGGTCATACGGAAGCTGCTGTTGATTTAGCAAAATTGGCTGGAGCTTATCCTGCTGGTGTTATTTGTGAAATCATGAATGAAGATGGTTCCATGGCGAGAGTACCTGATTTGGTAGACTTTGTTGCTAAGCATAACCTGAAAATGATTACCATTGCTGATTTAATTAAATATCGTAAGGCAAATGAAAAATTTGTAACCCGTGGTGCCAAGACGACAATGCCTACCCAATATGGGAAATTTAACTTAATTGCCTATGAAAGCGAGCTTGACAATCAATGTCACATTGCCTTAGTTAAGGGTGATGTGGCAGGCAAAGAAAATGTATTAGTACGTATTCACTCGGAATGTTTAACCGGAGATGTTTTTGGCTCATTACGTTGTGATTGCGGGGAACAATTGGCAAAGGCTTTAAAACGTATTGACCAGGAAGAAGTTGGCGTACTGGTGTATATGCGCCAAGAAGGTCGGGGGATTGGTCTTGCCAATAAGATGCGTGCCTATGCACTCCAAGATCAAGGTAAGGATACAGTAGAAGCAAATGAAATATTAGGCTTTGCGCCAGATTTACGAGACTATGGGATTGGCGCTCAAATATTAGTAGATCTAGGCCTTACCAGCATTCGGTTATTAACGAACAATCCTAAAAAACGAGCTGGACTGGAAGGCTATGGACTTAAAATTACCGAACGCGTTCCAGTAGAAGTTAAGGCCAATCAATTTAATCAACGTTATTTATCAATCAAAAAATCTAAATTAGGGCATATGCTCAAACAAGATGGGGAGGAATAAATCATGGTAAAAGTTTTTGAAGGACAATTAGTATCAGAAGGGTTAAAAATAGGTATTATAGTAGCAAGGTTTAATGAATTTATTAATAGTAAACTACTAGGCGGTGCTTTAGATGGCTTGAAGCGTCATGGCGTCAAGGAAGAAGATATTGCTATCGCTTGGGTTCCTGGTGCTTTTGAGATTCCATTAGTAGCGCAAAAAATGGCGGAAAGCAAAAAATACGATGCTGTAATTTGCTTAGGAACAGTAATTCGGGGCAGTACCACTCATTATGATTATGTATGTTCAGAAGTATCAAAAGGAGTAGCACATGTAGGTATGGCGACAGGTGTTCCTACGATTTTTGGTGTGCTGACGACAGAAAGCATTGAACAAGCTATTGAACGAGCTGGTACCAAAGCTGGTAACAAAGGTTTTGAAGCGGCGGTTACTGCTATTGAAATGGCTAACTTGCTTAAAAATATTTAAAAAAGTAAAATATTTCCAGGGAAATATTGGGAGTGGTTTTGTGAAAATAGGTATTATTAGTGATACCCACGGCTGCGCCTGCACATGGGAAAAAGTATATACAAGGTACTTTAGAGAATGTGAACTCATTATTCATGCTGGTGATATACTATATCATGGTCCGCGTAATGATATTCCCTTAGAGTACAATCCTAAAGAATTGGCGGAAGCCTTAAATAACTGTCCTATTCCAATGATCGTAGCCTCTGGTAATTGTGATTCTGATGTTGATGGCATGGTTTTAACCATGCCTATTCAGTCTCCTTATGCCTATATCTTTCTAGAGGGAGTATCTATTGTTGTAAATCATGGGCACAATCTTACAGTAGAAGGGCGAAGGGAAATAGCTGAAAAATTTAAAGCAGCTTTGTTTATTACCGGGCATACCCATGTGCCATTACTAGAAAAACATAATGGTGTTGTGTATCTTAATCCTGGTTCACCAGCCATGTCCAAAAGAGTGGATAAGCGTGGTACGATTGCTAGATTAGTTGATCATGTGATTGAAGTAATAGATATTCAAACGGGTGAAGTCTTATTGTCGGAAGTGTTATAAAGGAGGGTTCTATGAAAGATCATATTTTAAAAGCTACCACTAGTGGTGGTGTAAGGGCTTTTGCGATTATTACCACACAGTTGGTCGAAGAGGCGAGAAAACGCCATGATTCCTATCCGGTAGCAACGGCTGGGCTAGGACGCACGATGACGGCGGCGCTACTTTTGGCGGCAAATCTTAAAACAGATGAGAGCATTACAGTACGCATTGCTGGCGATGGTCCTCTTGGTGAGATTGTTGCGGATGCTCATGAAAGCGGAATTGTACGAGGGTATGTGAAAAACCCACATCTTGATTTACCATTAAGAAATGGCAAGCTTGATGTAGGCAGTGCTGTGGGGGAAGGCCATATTTTTGTTACTCGCTTTACTGGACTTAAACAGCCTTTTACAGGTAGCTCAGAGCTTGTCAGTGGGGAAATTGCCGAAGATGTTACCAATTATTTATTAGTTTCGGAGCAAACACCTTCTAGCGTAGCCTTAGGAGTCTTAGTAGAGCCAGATTTGACGGTAGGGGCGGCTGGTGGGTTTATGATACAAGCCCTGCCAAATGCAGAAGATGAGGTCTTAAGCCAAATCGAAAAAAATATTGAGGATCTGCCACCCGTTTCTCAGTTGATTCGAGAAGGTAAGGATGCTGCGGCTATTATCAAGATGATTTTTGCCCAGTTACCAGTAACCTTGTATGAAGAAATTCCCGTAGAATTTAAGTGCCCTTGTTCTCATGAACGAATACAAGATGTTTTAGTTAGTCTTGGCGCTGAGGAAATTAATGATATTCTTACTAATGATGGACAAGCCGAGGTTTGCTGTCATTTTTGCGGGGAAAAGCATCAATTTACGAAAGAGGATCTTGAGAATGTAATAGAAATCATTGCCGCTAAAAGCAATGGACAATAAGAAAAGACTGGGAATATTCCCAGTCTTCTTGTTGTGCCAAAATCATAAATTATAGTAATTCTTGATTTTAATTAGATAGCACGTTGAACTTTTCCAGAGCGTAAGCAACGAGTGCAAGTATTCAATCTTTTAACTTCACCATTAACGACGGCCTTAACCCGTTGGATATTGGGTTTCCAAGTACGTTTAGTTTTTAAGTGAGAGTGGCTGACATTATTGCCGCTAGTTGGAGCCTTACTACAGATTTCACAAAGATTTGCCATGTATTCCACCTCCTTTAATGAAGGACGAGACATCCTTATTACAATAACAGTAGTATTTTAGCATGATTTCCCTAGTGAATGCAAGGTCTATTTTTTAGCAGCAGCGGAATTAATCGGTTTTTCCCGTTGAAATGGGAAAGATAATGAGGATAGCAGGAGTTTCACCACTGGATATTGAAATGAAAATTAATAAGCAGAGTTAGGAGGCGGATCGCATGATTACAAGAACAACAACCATTATTGAGGTACTCCGCTCCCATCCACTAGCACGTGATATTTTTACGAAACATGGCATGGGATGTATTGGCTGTATGGGAGCAACAACGGAAACCATCGAAAATGGTGCTAAAATGCATGATATTAATGTGGAAGCCCTTTTAAAAGATTTAAATGCATTAAAGTTAGAAAAATAGATAAAGTAATTTTGCTTGTATCGTATGAGGGTGATGGTTTGGAAAATAATTGGACTAAGAGTATTCAATATATTAAAGGGGTAGGCCCCTATAAAGCAAATCTATTGAC
>JAPUES010000188.1 GCA_027492445.1 Sporomusaceae bacterium
ACTTAACACCTTTTTCCATACCAGGAGCCCGAGTGATAAGGGTTACTTTATCGGAGATCATAAAGGCGGAATAAAATCCTACGCCAAATTGTCCGATTAATTCATTGTCATTGCTTGTTTCTTTTTCTTTTAGCTTTTCCAGAAAAGATTTTGTTCCTGACTTGGCAATAGTTCCAATATTTTCAACGACTTCCTCATAGGTCATACCAATACCATTATCAGAAATAGTCAACGTATGAGTAGTCTCATCGGGAACGATGAAAATTTCAAAGTTAGAATCCCCTTCGAGTAAATCGTGGTTTGTTAAGGATTCAAAGCGGATTTTGTCAATAGCATCAGAAGCGTTAGAGATTAGCTCACGTAAAAAGATTTCCTTATTGGTATAAATGGAGTGAATCATCAAATCTAAAAGCTGTTTGGTTTCGGCTTGGAATTCACGAGTTTCTTTAGTGATAGTTTGCGTCATATCTAGATTCTCCTTTTGTCAGTAAATTCTTTTTATAAAAGGTTGTTAGCACTCTCACTGTATGAGTGCTAACTTTGTTTATATAATACCTTGAAATGGAAAGGAAATCAATCTTTTTTGTAGTAATTTTTACAAGAAATTATTACAGTAAGTTGCATTACAACATAGAAAACAGCCCCGTTTTTACAGGGGCTGTTTCAAAGAAATAGGTTAATGAGGATAAAGAATTTAAAACATTAAGAACAATCGCTAGTATCAAAAATCTGAGGAAATAAAAGAATATAGAGGGCGACAATCAAAATCAGAAACCAGATATTTCTATTGCCATCATTAAAAAACATAATAGTTCCTCCTTTCAAAGTGTTTTTTAATAGATAACTGAGGTATAATATCTTATTCTGTAGCTGTTGATTTTGACACTGTCCCCTCCGAGTGAGATTTATATTTGATAATCGTAAACTAGCTTTACCTATAAGGAAAGTTTCACTCGTGTATTTGCTGATCTTCCAAGAGGGACAGTATCTTTGGTGTGCAGCGCTTTCCACCGCAAGGGCCTGAACCAGCTCCAGTAGCACGCTGTACTTTTTCTAGGGTATTTGCACCGCTGGCAATGGCTTTTTTGATAGAAGCTCTGTTAATCGCTTTGCAAATACAGACCTTTGTTAATTTGTCTAGTATTTCTTGATTTAATTCTTCACTCATATAAACACCTCATTATTTTTTATAGTATATTTTGTAGACATAAGGATAGTATAATTACTAAAAAAGATATGGTTATAGAGAGTATATTGCATAAATACTAGTAAACTCCTGCAATTTTACACTTATATTTCATAGAATATCAGATGCGATTGTTTACCGCATCGTTAAGGAGCTGGCAAAGGATTTTCAGGGATTTTGGTAAGTCTATATCGGTAAGATTGGTCCAGCAAATTCGCAGATGATTGGTTTCTGGTTCTCCGGAATAAAAAATGGAGCCCGGTAAAAAATGTATCCCGCGGCGATGGGCTTCTGGAATTAAAGAATCCGTATGGATGCCAAGGGGCATGGAGAGCCATAGATGTAAACCGGCAGATTGTTTAGGGCGTGAAATTCTTGGATCAAGAAGGCAATCTAGGGTACGAAGCACCATGCTACGACGAGTATCAAGTAATACATTCATCTTAGCAATAGCAGGGAATAATTGAGGATGTTGAAAAAAAGGAATCAAAGATTTTTGCAGCCAAAGAGGCGAGCCAAGGTCAGCAATCGATTTGGCAGCTAAGAGACGATTGTAAAGGCTAGCTTCTGCTGCGAGTAAGCCTAGGCGCATACCAGGAAAGAGGAACTTACTAAAGCCTTTTAAATAAATAACTCGTCCATCTGTATCGAGCATTTTTAAGGGCGGAGGCAAAGTAGCAGTTTTTATGCGATTCATTTCTAATTCTCGATGGGGTTCGTCTTCTAAGATAAGGACATTATGCTGACGGGCAAAGTGTAGTAAATCTTGCCGCCGAGACAAGGACATAATGGCTCCAGTTGGGTTTTGCCCAGTTGGTACAGTATAGATAGCTTTAAAGCGCACATGAGATGCTAAATCTTCTAAGATATCCACGCGTATGCCATTGCTATCAACAGGAATTGCTTGTAGGTTGACATGGGATAACCGAAAGGCATCGATAGCGCCAGAGAAACAAGGTGTTTCCACAGCAATCGTATCGCCAGGCCCTAAGAACGTTCGAGCAAATAAATCAATGCCTTGTTGGGTGCCATTCGTAACTAACAATTGATGGATGCTAAGGTCAATGGAAAATAATTTTAAATAATTCACTAAAGCCACTAGAAAATCAGAATCTCCTTGGAAATTAGCATATTGGCCGAGACTACTGGGGAAACTATCTAGTGTTTTACGGATAGAAGCTTGAAGTAAGTGCATAGGGAGCAGGGAGTGATGTACGCAGGCCGATGCCAGGTCTAGTATAGTAGCGGGTAATCGGATGGTGCTTTGGCTCCAAAAACTAGCACGTGGCAGGTAATCAGGAATGGAAAGTTGCCAATCAAAGGTATTGATAGGGCTAACATCGGTAGCCACATTTTCTAGATTACCGACAAAGGTTCCTTTACCAGGGATGCTTTTCGTTAAGTTGCTTTGATCAAGCATTTTGTAGACATGATGGGCGGTTACTAGGCTAACTTTTAAGTCTTTGGCAAGCTCACGCACGGAAGGGAGCTTGAAATCAGGTTCTAGTAATCCAGAACGGATACGCTCAGCAATTTCCAAGTAGATTTGCTGACGTATGGAAACGTTACTGTGGCGATCAATAGAAATTTTCATAGGCCCTCCAACTGTTATAGGTGTTCCTTGACTGTTATAGTAAAAAAATGGTTTTATATACTTAATATACACGAATGTTATATAACAGAAAAGGGGAATTTTTATGTATATGGTATATGCTTTAATGTGTTTAATCTTTGGGACTACTTTTTTAGCAATAAAAATTGGTATTGATGGGGGAGCACCGCCCTTTCTTTTTGCGGGAGCGCGGTTTTTCTTTGCTGGCCTTATTCTATTACTTGCTGTAAAATTGACGAAGGGGAAAATTGGTTTACAAGCAGGGATGGTAAAAGATGTTGCTTTAGTAGGGGTTTTTATGACGGCGATTATGTTTGGCTGTCTGTATTGGGGGGAAGGATATGTTTCTTCTAGTATTGCCGCTCTCCTTGCAGCTACTACCCCGATTATGATTTCCATTGTGGAGTGGTTTCAGGGAATCCGTGAAAATATTTGGATTAAAGGATTTGGCTTAGTTATTTCCTTTGTGGGGGTAACGATGGCAGTGCTTCCAGCTCTCGGGATTCATGTAACGACAGAGGCAGTTTTAGCAGTCTTTATTATTCTGGCTGCTGAGATAGGCTGTGTGTACGGTACAATCAAATCAAAGAAAATTTTAAATGCAGGGTTAAGCTCTTTTGTACTTAATGGCTGGCAGATGGCAATTGGCGGAGCATTATTAATCTTGTTATCCTTATTTACAGAATCGCTAGCTGTGGCTATGAATAGTCAAATATGGCTATCGTGGATCTATCTTGTCGTGTTTGGTTCTCTTCTTGGGCATGGTTCTTATTATTGGCTTGTGCAGCGTGCAGGTCCACTGCTACCGTCAACATGGTCTTATATTTCACCTGTTATTGCCCAATTTGTTGGTTATTACGTTCTTGCAGAATATTTATCAGGTTATTCATTTATAGGACTTAGTTTAGTACTCTGGGGTGTATTTATAGTGAGCAGGGCAGCGGTGCTAGAAGGTTGGGTAAAAAGACAATTGCAAGCCTTTGCAGCCTCTTAGGGGAAAAGTGCAGGATTTTCTTTCGATAGGCAGAAACTAATCATAAAGAATAATCTGTGAAGAAAATTGGTGTAGTATAGTGAGGACGTGGAATAGGATGAGTTTTAGAGAAGTTAGGAAAGTAGAGAGACAGATTACTAAGACTGCTGCAGCTGAAGTATTGACCAAAGGTGAATATGGCGTATTATCAACGATTGGCGAAGATGGTTATGCCTATGGGGTACCGCTAAGCTATGTGTATAGAAAAGAAACAATATATTTACATTGTGCTCTCGAAGGTCACAAATTGGATAATATTAAGTTCTGTGACAAAGCATCTTTTTGTGTCGTAGGAGATACTGAGATATTGCCGGAAAAATTCAGTACCAAATATGAGAGCGTTATAGTCTTTGGTGTTGTAAAGGAAGTAGAACTGGCAGAAAGAGAAGAAGCACTGCTTGGGCTTGTTGAAAAATATTCACCTAACTATATAGAAAAAGGAAAAGAATATATTAGAAGTGGTCGGGATAAAGCAAGGGTTATCAAGTTATGTATAGAACATATTACAGGAAAAACTAGAAAATAGGATTAAAAAAATTCAATGCCGTCCTTGTACTGGCTAGCAGCCAAGACAAGGGCGGTTTTATTTCCTGAAAAAGGGTTAATAAATTATGTGGATTTATGGCACTATAAGTTAAGACTGCAAAACGTTCCTTACTAAGTAAAAAGGGGTTAGACAAATTTATGAATATTGATATTGCACTTTTGCCGAAAGAGACTAAGGAGATGAATCTTTCCAATCGGGTTTGCATTGTACTCGATATATTTAGGGCAACGACTACTATCATTACAGCACTATCCAATGAGTGTAAAGAGATTATTCCTGTATTATCCGTTGAAGATGCCCAGGCTTTGGCGAAAGAAATAGGGCCAGCATTGTTGGCAGGTGAACGACAGTCAATACCCATTGAAGGCTATCATTTTGGCAATTCACCTTTTGAATTTTCTAAGGATAAGGTAAAGAAGCAAAGAATTATTATGACTACTACCAATGGAACCATTGCCATTAAGGCCACAACAGGGGCGTATCGTACTTTGATTGGTTCCTTCTTAAATGCTAAGGCTGTTTGTAAACAAGCGAAAGAAGATGGGAAAGATATTTTAATTGTATGTGCTGGAACAGATGGATATTTTTCTCTAGAAGATTCCCTTTGTGCAGGACTATTAGTCAAGCTACTCACTAGGGAAGGTGTAGTGGAAATGAGTGATTCTGCGCACGGCGCGTTGTTGATGTATAATATGGCCCAGGACACGCTACTTGAGACCGCTGTTCAAGGCCGAAATGGTAAAAGATTATATGACTTACAGCGTATGGCTGATGTGGAGTATTGTCTTACAATGGATACAGTAGAAATTGTTCCTGAATATAAAGACGGGAGCATTTGTCTTACAACTCTATAATAAGTTAAAACCGCCGCTACAAGGCAACAGAAAATTGCCATTGTAGCGGCGGTTTTGCTATTTTAGGTTAAAGGGATAGTTTATTGGAGTCTCTTATATTTCGCAGGATTTTGTGAGCAATGTCTGGATAAGAGTGATAAAATTTTTGGAAGGATATACCGGATAGTACTAAGATTTCTGCGGGATCAATGGTAATAATATCTTCCGTATGTTTTCGGTACTGGGTTAAGCCATTGGCACCGAAGTGTTGCCCAGGTACAGTGTATTCTTTCACTGGGCGCAGGAAAGTCAAGGATTTTAGCTTGCCAGAAACCAATATATCGTAGGAATAACTAAAATCTCCTTGGCTAGTAATCAAATCCCCGGTATTACATGGAGCAAGGACGCCGCAACAATGGAGGAATTTTTTTGCCTCTGTGAGGGATAATCCATGGAGTAGAGATATGGCCTCCGTTGGGGAAGAAGAAAAATGGTTACATAAGGTAGACCATAATTCTTCTTCTGTAACCATTTGACTGTTGATGATTTGTGAATCTTTCATGAATCGGTTATGAAACCATTCTACTGCTTGGGTGTTAATTACTTCTTTTTTACGTGCGATGCGGTACAGAGGAGAACGTACCCTGCGAAAATGCTGAACATCATCAGCGAGACAAACAATAGGGGTTAATAAGCCGTAGCCGGGGTCAACAAAATTTTTGCCGTAACGGCGAAAGCCCATTTGCTCGTAGAGGCGTAGCAAGTAGAAATTACAAGCGTTAAAAGTAAAATATACTTGGTTATCGTAGGAAATGTCATAACATTTTGCGATAAGCAAATAAAGAGCTGGCGAGCTTCGATGAGTGGGTGCAATCATTAATTTGGTAGCAAAAATAAATTTTTGATTTCTATCCTCCATATTAAATTTTCTAAAAGTAGCTAGCGATAAAAAATCCACTATTTCTTGGGGAAAGTCAGTAATAGTACCCAGATTGATTCGTGCCGTGCCAATTAATTTTGAATCAATTTTTGCATAAAGCAAAATAGCCCATTCATCAAGTTCATCAAAGAGTAGTTCATTGCTATGATCTACTCCGTTGATACTCTTAGACATTTCTTCGATATAGGTTTGGTAACGGAAATGAAAGATTTCTTTTTTTTCCTCTGGGGTCATGGCTATCCCAATTTGAATGGAACCTGCAAAATTTTCTGCTATGTTGGATATTGTTGTTGAATTGCTGTTTGTCACGATAATCTCTCCTTCATAATAATTAGTAATGTGCATGGTTATTACTCTAAATCACTAGGTCTTCATAACTATCACCTCCCTTATAAGGAATACGGAAATAAATGCTATAATCCTTGTAAAAAATGTAAAAAAATGTCGTAAAAAATGACAATAAAAAACCCCCTCTTCAGGAGTATTACTTTACTCACTGAAAAAGGGGCAATGTACTTTGAAGTTTTATGGTGTTGGCAGATTAAAATAAACCAAAAAGGTTGTTCCTTCCTGACTGGTATTAATTTTAATATGGGCTTGGTGTCGGTGTGCTATCTGGTAACAGATAGCAAGTCCTAAACCAGTGCCATTATCTTTTGTACTAATAAAAGGGGTACCAATATCATCAAGGATATGAGATGGGATTCCTGAACCTTGGTCACTAATAGACAAAACAACCTTGTTATCTTCTAAAAAAGTACGAATTATAAGAATTCCCCCCGCTGGCATTGCTTCAACCCCATTCCGCACCAAATTTAGCAATATTTGACGAATTTCATTCTCATCGAGAAGTAATTCGGGTGTAGGAATAAGCTCAAGACTAATATATACCTTTGAAGACAGGGCATCGGCTTGGATTAAGGGAAATAATGCTTGGATAATATTGTTTAGGGAACATTTTTTAAAACTAACTAATTTTTCTCGAGAGAGGGAGAGGTATTCGCGAATGATGGCATTGGCTCTATCAATTTCTTCAATCATTAATGTAAATTTATCTTTATCAGCTTGGTATTTTTCCTTTCGTCCCAAGACTTGCAGATAGCCTCGTACTGTAGTCATAGGATTTCGGATTTCATGAGCTACACTTGCAGCCATATTTCCAACCATATTCACCCGATCAAAGGTTAGGGCTATTTGTTCTAAGTGCTTTCGCGTTGTAATATCGCGAACCGTACCTTGTAAGGCGATGAGATTACCCTCTTCATTAAAAATAGGAACGCTTTTTTGCTCGACCCAGAGGATGCTTTTATCTTTGCAAATTCGGCGTAATGTTAGCGGTAATTCAATAGAGTGAGGAAAGTTAGCAATAAAATCGTCAAATAAGTGCTGATCTTCAGGATAGATAGAATTCATAAGGACATGATAGTCAGCATAGTATTCCTCGGGAGAATAACCTGTTGTCGTTAAGACCGAAGGACTTATGTAGTCGAATTTTGGCTCAGGTAGCAGTTGTAAGGAGAAGATTACATCAATAGAGTTTTCTGCTAATAAGCGGTAATGAGCTTCTTTGCTTAGCAAATCAATTCTGCTTTTTTCAAAGTAAACCATTAAAGTACCAATCGTGATAGTCAGACGCAATACTCCACCTATTACATAGCCCCAGGGAGCATACCAGGCAATGTCCACTGTAACGGGCAGAGTTAAACTGAGAAGGCTCCATAGAATAAAGGCATAGCCTGTAATGAGGCGACCAATGCCCCGGAGCTTTAAATGACGGATAAAGCATAAACCAATCCATATGCCGGCAAAGGAACCGAATAAGAGGGGAAACACTAATTTAAGAGCTAAGGAGGTAGAGAAGAGATTTAAAGCAATGCTTAGGATGGAGACAGTGACAGTAGCAAATAGCCAGTAGCGATGGAAGGGCTTATTAATAAGGATGTATGTACCCCACACAAAAAAGAAAACAGAGGAAATTAATATCATTTGATAAATTGCCATACCTAAAAAGGACTGTTTCCAAGGCAGTATTCCAGAGTCGAACAGCACAAAGCGTGAGAGAAGGATGAGCCAACTAATTGTCCATATCCCCATGAAGCGTTCACGATATAATATATATAAGTATATATAGATAAGAACGATGGAAACCGTACCAATCAATGATCCGATTAGTGATAGAAAAAAGTAATCCATAAATGCTCCTAAAATAGCTATTTTAATACATATAATATCTTTATTCGACAAAATATACAATATTTCCTTCTTTCTGGAAAATTTAACATTTATAAATTAAAGAGAGCTAAATAATAGGTGACGTGACTTCTTGCGAAAAAATCACGTCACCTATTATTTTAAGATTGATTTTATAGTCCGAATAATGGGTTATAGTACATTAACATTAATCCGTTTCTTCGAGTATCGGCTCATGGGTTAATTCAAATAATGCAGCGGTGAATTCTGCTACATGCTCTTTTTCCTCGTTCATGAGATCGCAAAAAAGTGCTTTTACCCGCTGATCTTTCGCCTGATTCATATATTGCTGATATTTATTTATGGCATGTAGTTCGTCTTGTATTGCCTTAGTAAGGCAGCGTATTGCCGAGAGATCTTTTTTATTTGGGAGAGGTACTTGTACGTCTTGCTCTTCTAAAATATTCTTAGGACACCATTTGGAATTGCAGACTCTTCTCCTCATTACCAAAACATCTAGGTTTTCTTCCTCAAGCATTTGTGCCTGAATGGGATCGAATAAGGTAATTAGCCTCATGATTTCTACATAATGCTGCATTTCATCTTCCGTTACGTCTAGGAAAACTTCATCAAAGCAAGTTTCTAGAGCGCAGGATAAATAATCGGCAATGGCTCCCCGCTCGTCGGCAGCAGCATCTCTGAGTAAGTATAAGTCAGGATGATTTGGGCATTCATCCATAGTAGGCAT
>JAPUES010000189.1 GCA_027492445.1 Sporomusaceae bacterium
ATCACTATTGAACTTAAATAAAATTTATTACAAAAAAATAATAATACGATGCAATTGCTAATAAGAAGCGATAATACGCAAAAGAAGCCAACGATGACTTATTTAGAAAATTGATAAACCAAACAATTGAGAAATACGCCACAACAAAAGCTACCCAAAAACCAATTGCAAACATTTGAATATCGGCTATATTAAGTTTATCCCAGACTTTTAACAAGTCATAGATACACGCTACAAACATTAGGGGTACAGCAATAATAAATGAAAATTCAGCTGCTGCTGTACGGCTTATGCCTAATATTAACCCACCGGATATAGTAGATCCCGATCGGGAAAACCCTGGCCACAAAGCTAATATTTGAAATAAACCTATAAAAAAAGCTTGTTTTACTGAAATTTTATCAACATTATTAACCACTGGATGTTTGGAAATTTTTTCAGCTACCAGCATAAATATAGCCCCCAGCACTAAACCAGCAATCACAACGCCCGGCGAAAATAAAGCTTTAATATGTTTATGTAAAAGATATCCTACTCCCATTACCGGTATAATACCGGCCAAGACATGTTGAATCGATAAACCATTACCGTAAATGCTTAATTTCTTAGGTTTGATCATACTATAGAACTTATCACGATACATAAATACCACCGATAAGATTGCTCCAAGTTGGATAAAAACTTCAAATACACTAGCCTTTTCCCCTTCAAAACCAAGGTAACTACCCACTAAAATCATATGTCCTGTAGAAGAAACAGGTAAATATTCTGTTATTCCTTCCACAATGCCAATAATTACTGCAATTAAATTCTCACTCACTAGACCACATCCTTATTTTTTTTTGAAAACAATCACGAAATTTATTATACTGCAAATTGACGCGCATTAACACCTTTTCTTATTACTTCCCCCTTCTTTTCTAAACTATGAATAATAAAAACCTCAGGCAGAAATACTTCGCAAGCGAACTTTTCTGCCTGAGGCGGTTATCATTAGTTTTTTACAGAACTATTCTAATAAATATTCAAAGCGTTTGATAAATTTTTCTGGATCAGCATGTACCGTGAGCGCCATCTTTCTTAAATCAATTTGCGCTGCAAAATCTTTTTTCTCCAGCCGAGTCATATATTCTCTAGCAATGCGATATTGAATGGAGTTAATATTGACCATTCTTACTTGCGTCTTCTTCGTTTTCATATCCAGAATTTCCCCAAAAGGAAGGGGTATAATATTGTTATCTTGAATTGTAATAATAGCATCTTTGCCACCGTTTTTCAGGAAGTCAAAGGCAGCGAAGCCAAGGTCACGAGTATATGCAATATCAAAAGCGCTAGGCGGCGCACAACGTAGTTCATAACCGATTTCTTTACTAACAATAGTCATCTTTAAATCTAAATCGGCAAGAGTTTTCACGACCGCTTTTTTCAATAAATCCGGAAAATCCATTTCCGTATAACGAATATGTCCATGCTCGTCATAACAACTGCTGTCGAGCCCCTGCAAATCTTCTTCAACGATTCTTTCAATAACGCCCTCAGCAACGACAGCAACACCATAGTTTCGTTCTGATGCCAACCGTTTAATAATGGAACCAACTAATATATCAACAATTGCTTGTAATCTAATTTTCCCTGGCCCAAATTCTTCTGGAATAATGGTAACATTTGAACCAGCACTTTTTCCAATACCTAAAGCTAAATGCCCAGCAGTACGCCCCATCGCCACAGCAAAATACCAACGACTAGTCGCTCTGGCATCTTCCATTAGATTATTCACTAACTGAGCCCCAAGAGAACGAGCTGTCTCAAAACCAAAGGTAGGGATGCCTTCTGGCAATGGCAAATCATTATCAATGGTCTTTGGAACATGAACAACACATAAATCAATTCCCAGGCTTTGTTTCGCAAACTCTGATATTTTACATGCTGAATACGCTGTATCATCACCACCGATTGTCACCAAATGAGTTACACCTAGTTCAACCAACGTATTCACTACATTACGTAATTTTTCTTCGCTTTGCGTTGGATTGGCTCTTGCCGTCCGAATGATACTGCCACCGTCAAGATGAATTCTGCCAACCAAGTCTAGAGTTAGAGGGATAACATTTTTCTCACCCTTAATTAAAAAGGAATATCCATCATAAATACCAAGCACTTCCCAGCCATTTTTTCGCGCCTCAATTGTCACAGCACTAATTACACTATTCATGCCAGGCGCCGGACCCCCTCCGCATAGAATAGCTACTGTATTTTTGGATCCCATCATAATATAATCCCCCTATTATTTGAATTCATTACTATATTCTAAAGACTCTCTCTTTTTATTTCTTCGACATGTCATTTTTAAAATCCTCTACCAAACCTATCTTTTTTCTCATTATTTCATAATAATTCCAATTGACTTAGAAAAAAAATAAGAAAACCTTAGCTTACGCCAAACTTTTCTTACATATTACTCTTATTTCTATTCACCTAACATTGAGTATCTTTCCCAAACCCAGCAAGTCCTTTGTACATCCCTTGAATATCTTTATCATCGCCACGGTTATCTAGATATCGCTCTAGCTTACGTTTTACACGTTGCAAAGCATTATCAATCGATTTCACGTGCCGTTCTAGTTCTACAGCAATTTCCTGATAAGACTTTCCATCAAGATAGGCCATAAGTACTTTCCACTCAAGATCGCTTAATATTTCTCCCATTTTCTCTTCAATATCAATAAACTCTTCCCGGCTAATCACCATATCTTCAGGATCGGATATTTTCGAGCCCGACAATACATCAAGTAGCGTGCGGTCAGAATCTTCATCATATATTGGCTTATTTAAAGATACATAGGAGTTTAAAGGTATATGCTTTTGCCTTGTTGCAGTTTTTATCGCCGTAATAATTTGACGTGTTACACAGAGTTCTGCAAACGCCCTAAAAGAAGAAAGTTTATCAGTACGGAAATCTCGAATTGCTTTATAGAGCCCAATCATACCTTCTTGGATGATATCTTCACGATCAGCACCAATCAAAAAGTATGACCTCGCCTTTGCTCTAACAAAGTTGCGATACTTGTTAATCAAGTAGTCAAGTGCGATAGTGTTGCTATTATCTTTTGCATCAAGCACAATTTCTTCATCACTCATGTTCTCAAATGAGCCATACAAATCGCATTGAGTATTAAAACGCATCGCATCGCCCCCACTCTCCAAATTGCTACACGTCCACAAAAATAAAAAGAAAATGCACTAAAGTATTAGTGCTTTACGTTATGTGTACATGCCACTTCAAGGCAAATTATACCCCACACTTCTCTATTTAGTCAAGCTTAAGTTGTTCAGAAACTCACAAGCATAAAGAGAAGGTTCGGAAATAATTATGGTTCTCTCTTTACAAAAGGGGGCATCTGGGTTCCTACATTCATAATCGTATCCTCTGGCAAATAGCGATCTTTCGATAGCACCTCACGTTTAACTTCCTTACCTTCAATTGCCACGATTCTCATGGTTGTAACCACAGATCCAGGTTTCCCTTGTTTATTTAGTTTTGTCTCTCCTAAATACATACCATCATCGTTATTTTTACGGATTTCTGGCGGAATACGTTCCTGTTCTACAGTTAGGATTTCCACCGTTTCTTTACTATTCCTTTGTCCAAAAATCCCTATCATGAGTTTATTCTCATTGACTTCTGCCATAATCAAAAGGGGGGCACTGGTATTATTGGCAAATTTAAAATCTAAAACACCAAACGCTACCGTTGCATCTCGTCCTAAAGGGACGTAAGACAAAGGCTTTGAATGGTTATATCGTTCCTTTATCTCTAAATTTGCCAAAATAGCCGCATTATATAATGTAGAAGAAAGCTGACATACACCTCCGCCAATTCCCAGGATGAAATTACCATTTACAATTTCTAACGCTTCTTTAAAACCACAGGATTTTTCTCTAGGGCCTACAATTTCGTTAAAAGAAAAGATTTTACCTGGATAGAGAACGTAACCATTTATTTTCCATGCTGCTAGTTTAATATTTTCCGTACGATTGACATCTTCCTTATTAAACTCAGTTGTATAAAGACCAAGAGCCGTTCTTATCCCACTACGGGCAATATCATCCGTTGTTACTTCAGGGTAAAGAATCGTAACAGGTAAGGCTATGGAATTATTCTCAGCTTGTAAGAAGGCTTGCAATATCATAGACCTTGTTTCCTCTATTTCCAGCTTACATCCCTGTTGCTGAGGAATTAATCCACCTGTGACAATGTTCAAAGTTGCATTGCGCGGCGGACGTCCAATAGCCCCCTGCCAATTGTTAAGCAATCGATTTAGCTTTGCTTCGTTGTATTTTACGCCAAGGGGAATATGGTATCCGTTTTTTTCTGCGGTTCTAATTTTTTTTATTCTTTCCCACCAATATCCCTCACGCCCATAATTCCACGCTTCTTCAAGGGCCTGATTGCTATCAATCTCAAAATCAATGCTTAGGGCATCGATTTTGAATACAGTTTCACCATAATATAAGGTAATATATTTCTCATGCTGTTTCTTTTGCCATACGGACAACAATTGAGCTAATTCCTCGCGACTGTAGCCCGTCAAATCTACGCCTTCTATCATTACTCCTTTATAAACATTAGGATAATACAAAGAAGGCATCAAAAATAAAACACCAAGGAGAACCACTATAAAACTACTGATCGCGGTCATTACTAACCACGGTTTTTTCACCTATTTCTTCATCTCCCGTTGTCTGACAACCTCATATAGTAACAAAGAGCAAGCTACTGAGGCATTCAGCGAGTTAATCTTGCCTAACATTGGAATGCGTACAACAAAATCACAATGTTCCTTTGTCAAGCGTCCCATACCTTTACCTTCACTTCCTACCACTACAACTAGGGGGCCGGTTAAATCTGCTTCATAATAATTCTTATCCCCATCCATGTCAGCACCAACCACCCACATACCGGCCTTTTTTAACTCTTCAAGGGTTTGGGATACATTGCCGATCCTAGCGACTGGCACGTATTCTACTGCTCCTGCCGATGTCTTAGCTACCGTACCAGATAATGGACAACTGCGTCTTTTAGGAATCAATACGCCATGTACTCCAGCAGCGTCTGAAGTACGCAATATAGCTCCTAAGTTATGAGGATCTTCTAGTTCGTCCAACAAAACAATAAACGGTACTTCATCAGGAGCTGTCGCCTTTGCCATAATATCTTCCATTTCCGCATAAGCAACTGGCGGTGTTGTGGCAAGTACCCCTTGATGTTTTTGGCCTTTCGTCATAGCATCAAGTTTGCTTATTTCTACTTCTTGCACGATGAGTTTATTATCACGAGCAAGTCCAATAATTTCGCGAATAGAACCTTGGCGTTCTCCTTTTGCTACCATTATTTTGTTAATAGGGCGGCCGCTTTTTAATGCTTCTAATACACTGTTGCGTCCCATTATAAATTCTTCGGCTATAGTTTCTAATTCTGACATAAATTTGTCTCCTCCAAGTCATCATAGGATGACATTTTATTTTTCCCTTTTCCACACGCTCTATGCATCATCTAACTTTCCCTAATGAATACACGAATAAGCAAAACACCAAACAATCAGGAACTGCAAAGCCACCTGAAGGTTTGGTGTTTTCATCAGCAAACTAAGCCTTATCCTTAGCTTCCATCTTAGCCAACCGTCCGCAGGTTAGACTTCCTTCGCCACAATAACGACGAGTTATGCAAGTTGGTCCAGCTTTTTTAAAAAGTAGCGGCGCCACTTTTTTGACTTCAGATAACATCTTTTCTGCCAACATTCTAATTTCCCATTGGGCACGAGCGCAGCAACGCAGTTCAAAGAAATGTAACAGTGTCCTTGCATTCATTGTTACCACGATTTTAGTTTCTGTGGCATTTGACAAACAATATCTAGCGTCCTCTTTCTCAACACCTAATGTTATTAACTCATCATAGGTAGAACGAATTGTTTTCATCAACTCTTCAAACTTTTCTTTTGCAAGGGGATTTTTCTCAACTGTAGGAGGCATGATATATTCAAAATCATGCTCACTCACATAACGTTGGGATTGCTGAGAATAGGATGCAATCCTATGCCGAACTAGTTGATGGGTAAGCACTCTTGACACCCCTTCAATCGCAAAGGTAAAGGTTACATGCTCTAAGGTGGACAAATGCTCCATCTCTACTATTTTGGTCAGCAGAGTCTCTATTTGTGTTGCTGACATAGATTCTACTAGTTCTTCTGCCCCAACTGGTGAATAACATAGTCTTGCTGACATAGCTACCATACGTTCCGGGTCAGGGGTATGAGAAACTAATTTTGCTTTCATTTTTTCACTCCACTATCCTTAGCTGAATTTGTCATTTCCCGGGTAATAACCGCAAAAGCTTTATCGACAATTTCCGATAACCGTTCATACTTTTTCCCTAAATAAAGGTATCCTAAGAGAGCCTCAAAACCAGTACTACTGCGATACTCTCCCACTGTCGCACTTTTAGGAACAGTGGATTTGGCATTACGACCTCTGCGGGCAACGCTTTTTTCTTGTTCAGTTAGCTCACCCTCGATGGCTTTGTAGGCTATTGCTTGCATGGTCGCCGATACTACCTTAGAACCAAAGGTATGCAATACCCGTACTTTATTTTGTTCATAGGACAATAATTTCGTACGCACATGTAAGTTAAAATAGGCATCTCCAATATAGGCAAGCACTAGAGGATGTAGCTGTTCTACTGGTATATCAGCATATTTAGCTAGGGGTGGGCCATCTCCTGTGCACTCACCAAAAGCATTTTCTATTAAAAATTGAAATTGATCAAATTTCATCGTTTTTTCCACCGCACGCCTTGGGGGGAATCTTCTAATACAATTCCTACTGCCCCTAAACTGTCTCGAACTTTATCGGCAATTGCCCAGTTCTTCGCAAGGCGTGCATCTTGACGAATACTAATAATAATATCCATTAATTCTCCTACTAACTCTTGGTTGCCATCGATTTTTCCTTGTCGTTCTTGAACCAAGATTCCTAAAACATCAGCCATCATAAAGTATACTTCACGCATGGCCGAATAAGCCTGATTGTCATGTGCTATCTTATTATTGACGACCCCATTATAGTAAACATTGATCTCTTTTGCTACGCCAAACATGATGCCAATCGCCAAAGCTGTATTAAAATCATCATCCATCGCAGTATAAAATGATTCTTTAGCAGTTTCTATATTTTTTTGTATCTCTCTGGTTGTTTCACTTACTGCGCCACTTTTCATACTATCGAGATAATTAATATTTTCCACTGCAGTACGCAATCTTTCCAAGCTGCGTTCCGCTTCCGATAAACGCTCATCACTAAAATCAAGGGGACTGCGGTAATGAGTCGATAAAACGAAGAATCGTAATACATCGGGAGAATAATGTTCTAAAATATCTTTTACCAAGAAGAAATTCCCTAAAGATTTACTCATTTTTTCTTCATTTACCGTAATAAATCCATTATGGAGCCAGTAGCGTACAAAGGGTTTTTCTTCGTCCATACATGCTTCCGATTGGGCAATCTCATTTTCATGATGTGGAAATATTAAGTCACTGCCACCACCATGAAAATCAAAACTATTACCTAAATATTTTAGTGACATGGCGGAGCATTCAATGTGCCAGCCAGGTCGTCCCTTTCCCCAAGGACTTTCCCATGCAGGTTCACCAGGTTTCGCCGTTTTCCATAAAGCAAAGTCCATGGGATGATGTTTTCGTTCATCCACATCAACACGCGCCCCAGCCTGCATATCTTCAATATTACGCCCGCTTAAATTACCATATTGTTCAAATTTTTCAATACTATAATACACATCACCGTCAACAATATAAGCGTACCCTTTTGCTACCAGTGTTTCCACCATGGTAATAATTTCTGTCATATGTTCTGATACGGTAGGATAATGATCCGCCCGACGAATGTTTAGTTTATCCATCACTTCAAAATAAGCTGCAATATAGCGGTTTGCAACAACATCCCAGGTAACTTGTTCCTTATTGGCAATATTAATAATTTTATCATCAATATCTGTAAAGTTTTGTATATGTTCGACTTTATAATCCCGATGTTCTAAGTATCTTTTAATTACATCCCAGGTGAGAAAAGGCCGAGCATTTCCAATATGAGGATGGTTATAGGGGGTTACACCACAGACATACATCTTCACTTTACCAGCCTCTAAGGGTATAAATTCTTCTTTTTGTCTTGTTAATGTATTATAAACTCTAATTGTCATTTTTTTTTAATTCCTCCTCTAGCTGATCTATTCTTTTTTCCATTTTTCTCATGTTGCGTTGCATACACAACATCATTTCATTGACAGGATCAGGGAGATCATTGTGTTCTAAGTCAATAGCCCCATCGAACTTGCCATTAATTTTCTTACCATTATGCCACACTACCTGCCCTGGAATACCTACTACTGTAGAATTAGGTGGCACTTCTTTTAAAACAACGGAACCTGCACCTATTTTTGAGTTTTCTCCAACAGTGAAGGAACCTAATACCTTCGCCCCACTAGCCACCACCACATTATCACCAATTGTTGGATGACGTTTACCTTTTTCTTTACCGGTCCCCCCTAGAGTTACGCCCTGATAAAGAGTTACATTGTCTCCTATTTCAGCGGTTTCCCCTATTACAATACCTGTTCCATGGTCAATGAATAGTCCTTTACCGATAGTCGCACCAGGATGAATTTCGATGCCTGTCATAAAACGACCCCAATTCGAGATCATCCGTGGCAAAACAATAAAACCACGCTTATAAAACCAATGACTTATACCATGCAACCAAATGGCATGAAGCCCAGGATAGCAAAGAAGTACTTCCCACATACTTCTTGCAGCAGGATCACGCTCAAACACTACCTGAATATCTTCTTTAATCCATTTGAACATATTTTCCCCTCCTTTTTATGAAAACAATCAACAAAAAGACCACTATCTCCTACAGAGACAGTGGTCCGTGATTCCACTCTGCTTA
>JAPUES010000190.1 GCA_027492445.1 Sporomusaceae bacterium
TTGGCTTGGAATTTTGAGTCCTTATTAGTGTTTCGCTTTTTGGTGGGTTTTGGTCTAGGGGGGCAACTGCCTGTTGCGGTAACTTTGGTCACAGAATATGCTCCGCCGACAGATCGAGGGCGGTTTATTGTTCTCTTGGAAAGCTTTTGGGGATTAGGGTGGCTTGCTGCTGCCGTTATTGCCTATGTGATTATTCCACGTTATGGCTGGAATGTTGCTTTTTTAATTGGGGCATTACCAGCACTTTATGTCTTTAAGATTTGGGCATCCGTTCCAGAATCAGTACGTTATTTAGTAGCAAAAGGGCGCATACAAGAAGCCCATGATATGGTTCGGCAAATGGAAGAAAAGGCTGGTATTACACCAGGCGAAGTGATTGTTGTCCATCGGACACAAGAAATTAATAATGCAACCATTTCTGATATTTGGGCGCCGCAATTTATTAAAAGAACGATTATGCTGTGGATACTATGGTTTGGTATTGTATATTCTTATTATGGCATTTTTACTTGGCTACCATCTCTAATGGTAGGCCAAGGCTATACGGTCATTAAAACCTTTGAATATGTCTTGGTCATGACCTTGGCTCAACTACCTGGTTATTTTGCAGCGGCTTATTTAGTCGATCGTATTGGCCGTAAAGCTACTTTATCGGGTTTTCTAACTGCAAGCGCTATTTGTGCCTACTTCTTTGGTCAAGGTGGCAGTGCAGGAACGGTCTTGCTCTGGGGCAGCTTAATGTCCTTCTTCAATCTAGGAGCCTGGGGGGTAGTATATACCTATACTCCTGAATTATATCCCACAAGAGTACGAGCACTTGCCTCTGGGTGGGCGGCGGCAATCGGCCGGATAGGTGGAATTTTAGCACCGACAGTTGTAGGATATATGGTAATTGGAGAAGATGGCTTTAATAAGGTTTTTATCATGTTTGCTGGTGTCATGCTGGTTGTTGCAATTGTGGTATGGATTTTTGGTGAAGAAACAAAGGGGAAATCCTTAGGAGAAATCAGTGGCTAAATTATTTTTTCAAAAAGGAATATGCTTACTCTTGGCGAAGTAAATATTATAATACCTTTTCTTAGTATGGCTTGTATTGACAGATGGAGTAAGTCCTTTTATACTGGACATAAGTGGTTTAAAAATAGTATGGTGGGAAAATAAAGTAGAAAGTATAACTTTACTATTTTATGTCCCAAGGTTATAACTGAAAAAACAGTGATGTAGGAAATTTCTGGAATACAATATAGCGGTAGAATAAATAGCGGTAATGTAGTTACTAGCTATCATATGACCGATAATACCTTTTAAGTAATAAAGGTATTATCGGTTTATTTTTTTATATATACTGGAAGCTGTATGAGGAGTGTTGTATTGTTGCTAGCAAACCTTTTTAAAAATACTAAATCTGAGACTGGTTCGGTAGCGATTGTAGCTTTAGTTATTATGGTGGTGTTAGGAGCCTTAGGGGCTACCTTGATTCAACAAAGTAGTACTGGAAGTAAGATTTCTGCTAGCTATTCCGATGGCATAGCGGCCCAGTATCTTGCAGAAGCTGGAATTGAACATGCAAAAGTGGAGTTGGCAAATCAGAGTTATCCTACAACTGCCGATGGCATTAAAAAGGTAGTGGACGAAAAACTAACCAATCAAAAGCTTATTAATGGATCGACAGCTAGTTATAGTGTAACAATTAGGTATGCAAATAACTCCTATACGATTACTTCCATTGGAACTGTGAATAAGGCTAAGCGACAGGTGATTAAAACCTTAAATAATAAGAAATATAAGTTCGCAGTGTATGGTGGGGAGAATTCAGAAGAACTATTTAATAAGGTTCTGAATCGCGGTGTATCAATCTATCCTAGCGTTAATATTGAAGGCGATGTGGGCTGTAAGACTGACATACATTATGGTGCTTACATGGTCACTGGTGCCTTATTTGGTAAAATTAGCATAAATGGAGATGTAGTAACTGGTGGTGAGATTGTAACTTGGCCGAGTTTTGGGGGAATAAATTTAACAGGGGAAGTAAGAGAAAAATCTAAAGAAAAAAGGGATATTCCAACGGTTGTTTTTCCAAGTAATTTTAAAAACTCGCCTAATATAAACCTCGATAGTGTAAAAGATACGTCGTTATTTGGTAGGAGTGAGTATACATTGGTAACTGGTAAGACGTATTATACCAGTGGGGATTTGATATTGTATAATCATACCCTTGGTGGTGATTCCATTACAGGTAATGGTACGATTTTCGTTAATGGAGATGTTATTATAAATGGTAATCCTATACCACCCCATATACACTTGCCTGGCAGCGCGAATATTACTGGTAATATAACATTAATTGTAAAGGGAAATGTTATTCTTGAACCTCTAACCTCTATGGGAGGGGAGATGCTAGTTATGGCTGGTGGGGAAATTTGGGTTGGAACTGGTATTGGTTTTAGAACTCCAAATAATTTATTTCCAAGTGTAGCTACTTATCCTGCTTTTTTACAGAAAGGTGTATTTTTGGCCAATGGAAATATTTTTATTAATAATGTTGGCAGTGTTCTCGAGGGTTGTGCTATATCAAAAAAAACAGTTACTCTATACGGTAATGCGGATATTCGCTATAAAGATGCCGTGATGACAAACATTAAAGCTAGGGGATTGATGCCCCAGTTGCCAGAATAGAATAGTGAGGTGATTATATGGGACAGCGAGGGTTTACGCTTATTGAAGTGATTATTGTAGTGGCGATTATGGGTATTCTTGCGAGTGCAACCTATCCTCTTATTGGCAATACCAGTGCGCGTGATGTTGACAATGTTACACGCGAATTGGCTGCTGATTTGGAATGGATGCAGCAACTTTCCAAAAACTCTTTGAGTACTGAACTTCCTGCCATTGAGTTTACTACAGAGGCCCCCTTTTCTTATGATATAAAAGTAGGAACTACTACCTTGAAACCAAGAGTTGCTTTTCCGAGTACTGTGATAATCACGCAGAATCCTGGAAATTTTAATTTTAAAACGAATGGAACATGCCATTCTAGTAAGACGATAATTTTACAAGGTGGCAATGTATCTCGAAAGATTATGATTGAGGAAAATGGACGAATTCATATTTCAGATGCTTCCTCCTAAAGACAAGAGGCCTGTAAGCGAAAGGATTTTATAGAATGATTGTTTGGAAAAAACAAGAGGGGTATATGCTAGCTGAAGTAGTAATAGCTATTCTCATTATTAGTATAGCTCTTCTTGGAATAAGCAGTATGTTTGTTCAAGCAAGTCTTACTGTTACGGATAGTGGTAGTACTACCATTGCTGCTAATTATGCACAAGAGCAAATGGAAATATTAAAAACTAAAAATGCCGCATGGTGGAGTGATAGTAAAAATTGCTCCAGTACAGGAGTTGCCACGACGATCACAAAGGATGGATATACCCTTGCCATGACAATGATTGATTCCACCATAAGTCCAAAGTTAGCCAAAGGGACAGTGGTTGTTTCTTGGACGGAACGGGATGCGCGAGGAAATATTAAAAATAGGAATCAAACCTATGTGACCTTATATAATAAAGAGGATTAGATTCTGTAGCAGAGAGTTTTGATAGGGGGATATATATGAAAGGTTTTTTGTCTAATAATAAAGGGGTTGGTCTAACAGAAGTGCTAGTGGCTATTCCTTTAGTGGCAATATTACTTTCAGGGATTTTGAATCTATTGTCCGTTGCTGTAATTTCTTATCAAACATCTAAAGAACGGATGGCAACCCAACAAACAGCACGTTTTGCAATCGATAGTATGGTGCGAGAGGTGCAAGCAGACAATGCGGATGATACGATTATCAAAAAAATTACAACAATTGAAGCGGGAAAGATGGTAGTTGAAAAAAAGAAAAATGGAGTAGTAACAGAAATCATTACTTATTCTTTAGATACAAAAACGAAACAATTAACGTGTAAGAAAAATGATTCTGCCCCTGTACCAGTAACAGGAAATGCACTTACTCCTATTTTCATTGAAAAATTAGAATTTAGTAATGTGAAAAATCCTGGTACGGAAGATCCACTCCCTAATATTGTTTCTATTGAACTTAAAACGCAAGCTCTTAACGCTCAGGTACCTGTATCTTATACCATTAAAACTACGATAACCGCTAGTTAAAAAGACTCCTGCAATTTTTTTGCAGGAGTCTTTTCTTAGTAATGAAAACTATAAATAAGAGCAGAGGGATGTTTGATTTTATACTGCTGGTCTTTGTTCACAACCATAAATAGCATGATAAGTGGCAGGAATCTGGTCATCGTCTTTAAAGTTCTCCTCATAGTATCTCATCATAGCAAACATCAGTTGACGATTAATGACCATATTTTTAGAATGAGAAGCGTTGTTCGCCCCCACTTTTTTTACGGAGGTTAAAAAATCCTTTACGGTAGGAAAGTACTCCTTGTAAAAAGCTTCATGATGCCTTGCAATGAAGCCGAGTTCCTTACTGATGCTCCCTAAAGAATCAATAGAAATAAATGTTAAGCCATGATGAGCAGAAGTTTTTAGGTCTAAGGATAGACGGGCTGCCGCAAAGGAAGTGTTAAGTTCCTGAAAAGTATTGTTGCCAAAGGTAGCGTAGAGTAAATAACCGCCTGGTTGTAGCAGATGATAAAATTGCTGAAAGGCTAGCTGATAATCTTGAAACCATTGAAAAGCGGCATTGGAAATAATAAGATCAAAAGGACCTGAAAGCTCTAAATTTTCGCCATCTTGCAGTTGATAGGAGATGTTTGTGAAGTCAGATAAATTTTCCTTGGCCGTTTTAAGCATACCCGGCGCAATATCAGTAGCGATAATCTGGGAATGGGGATATAACTGAGCAAGAGCCTTCGTAAAGTGCCCAGTGCCGCAACCGATTTCTAGTATGCGGTGAAAGGTTCCTGTATTCTTGGCGAGCTCTTCTAAGGAAGAGGCCATTTTCTTTTGTACCATAGCATAGTCATTATAATTTTTGGACATTTTACCAAAATGGCGGCAGACTTGTTCTTTATTCATCATTAGTACAGTATTCCTCCTGTAGTATGTAGTGCTTTATAATAAATAGGATTTACAGGTATTGCTCTGAGTATAGAAAGGAATATGGCCACCACCAGGGATGAGGGTTAACCTAGCATTGGGTAAGGAATTCGCTAGAAATAAGGCTGCTTCTGGTGGACAAATCTTATCCTCCGTGCCGTGGAGAAGGTGGCAGGGAACTTGGATGGCAGGTAGGAGTTGGCGTAAGTCCGTTTCTAATAAATAAGAGAGACCTCTTTGTAAGGTTTCTGTTTCTAAAGGAGAGAGTAAGGGTGCTAGCTGGGAAGTGAAGTTTTCCCAGTAAGGATCTTCACTAGCAGAAAACATGAGCTGATAAAAATCTAGCTGGGTTTGCCATTTATTTTTAGAAAGTTTACGAGCAAGATTTTTTAGAATACCTGGTGCTAGTCCGGCGGCATAACCTTCCATCGTTGTAAAGCGTGCAGTGGCAGAAAATAATACTAGTTTTTCAACTTTTTCTGGATGAGCAGCGGCTAACTGCAGTGATAGCATTCCGCCTAAGGACCAACCAATGAGGGTAAGAGGCTTACCTTGTTTTTCATATTGATTGGTAAATTCCTGAGTGAGATGTATAATATTAGGATAACAAGCAGATTGGTAACAGTAATTCGTACCTGCTGCGAGCCAATCAGGCCATACTTGACTCGTTGTTGCCCACCCATGAATTAAAAAATGAGACATGGAAACACCTTCTTATCGTATTGTTAACTTATTATTTTAAATAAGTTAACAATGCTATTGTAATGAAGTTTACAGTAAAAAGCAATGAGTTCATAAGGACATAACTGGAAATTATATAAAAAAATGAGGTGCAGTATGAAAATAGTTGTTTTGGACGGTTTTACCTTGAATCCTGGCGATTTATCGTGGGATGGTTTTAAAGCGTTAGGTGACCTTACGGTGTATGATAGAACGCCAGCTCATAAAACAATCGAAAGAATTGGTGACGCAGCAATCGTTATTACCAATAAAACAGTCATTAATGAAAACGTGTTAAAGGCTTGCCCACGGATAAAATATATTGGGGTGTTGGCGACAGGGTACAATGTTGTAGATATAAAAAGAGCGCAGGAACAAAACATAATAGTTACCAATATACCGGCCTATGGTACAGCAGCTGTCGCGCAATTTACGATTGGGCTATTGCTAGAAGTATGCCATCATATTGGTGAACATAGTCGGAGTGTTTATAAGGGGGAGTGGGCAAAGTCCCCTGATTTTTCTTATTGGCGCTATCCTTTGATTGAACTTGCTGGTAAGACCATGGGAATTGTGGGTTTTGGCCGAATTGGTCAGGCCGTTGGGGCGATTGCTCAGGCTCTAGGTATGAAAGTATTGGTTTATAGTCGGCATGAGATAGAATCTCTAAAAAGTGATACCTTAGCCTTTGTAAAACTAGATTATTTATTTGCTAAAGCCGATGTCATATCTCTTCACTGCCCCTTAACAGAAGAGACACAAGGTATAATCAATAAAAAGAGTATTGCTGCCATGAAGGATGGCGTTATTATTATCAATACATCACGGGGGCCTCTCATTGTGGAAGAGGACTTAGCCCAAGCTCTGACTAGTGGTAAAGTTTATGGTGCAGGGCTGGATGTTGTGGCTGTTGAGCCTTTGCCGAATGATAATCCTTTGCTGGGGTGTAAAAATTGTATTATCACACCCCATATTGCATGGGCACCTAAGGAATCTAGAAAACGTCTAATGGATATGGCTGCTCAAAACCTGGCAAAATTCTTGGCGAACGCACCTATTCACGTTGTAAGTAAATGATTTTTTGGCTAAAACCCCTTCATTGACAAGGGATTTTAGCCATGATAGTATAAAGAATGGTAGATTTAGTATAGTACTGTACGTGGAAATTTACGGCAAAGGACGAGGTTAATGATAGAAAAAATTAAAAATTCCAAGTTGACGATGGAACATTTAAGTTCATTCGTCATGTTAGCACTGTTATTTTTATATATGTATGCGCTGAATTTTATGATGCCTTTGCATCGCGATGATTATGAATATGCGTTAATTTGGGGAACCTACGAAAGAATTGCTGCCTGGCCAGATGTATTTCACTCCTTATATCTTCATTATTTTGACCATGGGGGCAGGATGGTAGCCTTTTTGGTATTGGATAGCTTTTTGTTAATGGGAAAGGAATGGTTTGACCCCTTTAATGCTTTTTTATATGTTGCCCTTATGGTTCTTATCTATTGGCATTCCCAGCGAAGTATTACTTGGCGCTTTAACCCCTATATCCTGGCCCTTATTTTCCTGTTTTGTTGGCTAGGATTACCGGATTATGCTTTGGTCAATATTTGGATGACAGGGGCCTGTGTATATTTACTGACTGCAGTCATTATTCTAGCTTTTCTGTTACCCTATCATTTTAACTTTTTGGAAAAACCTTTATTGCATGATAGCTATGGAGCGGCGCTAGGGATGTTCATTGGCGGTATCGTGGCTGGGTGGACGATTGAAAATACGGCAGCTACCATGAACTTGATTATTGCGGGTTTTATTATTTATGCATATAAGAAGAAAACTGTAGCAAAATGGATGTATTCCGGTTTCTGTGGCGCCGTACTGGGCTTTATATTACTCATCATTGCTCCAGGGAATTTTGTTCGTTCTGCGAACATTAAGCATCCTTTAGTTTATAATTTTACTAATCAGATTGCAGCTTTTATTGAAATCGCCCTTGGACTGCTACCTGTAATACTGTTTATTATCTTAATTTGGCGTATTTTGCTAGCGGAATATGGTAAAGGTAAGGGCGTTATTGTAAGTAGGCAAGGTAATAGTAGATACCAGTTTATGGCTTGGTCAGTTGTTAAAATTGGGATTACTGCATTGATGCTAGTGTCTTACCAAACCAATTCCTTTTTTTCTCAATGGTTTAGTAATTTGCTATACGATAATGTAGCTGTAAAATTAGGGGTTGCCAATAGTCACCTGAAATTTCAATTGTTCCATGCTCTTTCCGAGTTAGAGATTGTCATTGTATTTCTTTTGGCAATTACGCAAATTTATAATTATGCTTTTGAAAAATTAACATTAACGAAAAAGGATATTAAAGAAGTTGCGAGTATTTTTAAATGGCGAGAAGTCATGGCTGCCTATCCAGGGTTTTATTTTGTAGCAACGCTAGTAGTATTAGCCTTAATTAATAATTTAGCAATGATTGCTTCACCAACTTTTCCAGGGCGAGCAGGCTTTGGTTCGGCAGTGTTTGTTATCATAGGTGCTGTAGGTGCATTTACCATTCCTCAGATATATACCTATTTACTTGAAAAAACTTCTCATAAAAAATATATAGCACTGGTCGCAGGACTTATTATGGTGCCCATGGCGGCAGCGGCATTTCAACAACATGTTGTTTTATATCAAGGGAATACGGCGCGGATGGCTTATGTGGAAGAGATGGTAAGTCAAGGGGCAACCTATTTGGAACTAGAACCCTTGCCACTTAAAAATCGTGTATTACGCCATGTTTATTTCTCGGAGCTTAATAATGGGGTATCTAAATATGGTTTTTGTCGTTATTATCGATTAAAAGATATTAAGGTTTTAGAAAAAAAATGAAATGGTGGTTTTTCTAGATGATGATCATTGGCGTTTTTATTCTCATTATCATTCTATATTTATTTTTAGCTCGTAAACCGCAGCAGCAAGACTTAAGGGATGAAAATGATGTAATTGATATTGAAGGAACAGTGGTAGACGAGGATAAGGACAATAACAACTAATAAAAAATTAGACAGGTTGTTGTCACCTGTGGTATAATGAAGTTCGTCACTGTACCTAGTGCTATGCGCCCGTAGCTCAGGGGATAGAGCATTGGCCTCCGAAGCCATGTGCGTAGGTTCGATTCCTGCCGGGCGCACCATATGAAATTCAAGCCTTCCAGCTGTTTTGCTGGAAGGCTTTT
>JAPUES010000191.1 GCA_027492445.1 Sporomusaceae bacterium
GTTTGGTAAATCAATATTTCCGAGTTGTTCTTAAAACTCATGACTAATAGCCCCCAGACGTTTACGAATATCTTATTTTAACAGAACCTTTTTTATACCGTGCGAGGTTTTGCTAGTTTTGCTGGATCCATATAGAAATCATAATCATCCTCGCTTATCCAGCCCGTAGCCATCGCTGATTCCTTTAGGGTAATTCCTTGTTTTTCAGCTGCTTTAGCAATTTGTGCGGACTTATCATAACCAATCAACGGTACAAGTCCTGTAATCAAGATTAAAGATTGATGCAAATAAAAATCTACTTTTTCCCGATTCGGTTCAATGCCAATAGCACAATTTTTGTTGAAAGAATTCATCCCATCGGTTAAAAGCCGTACCGTCTGCAAGAAATTATAAATCATAACTGGCATAAATACATTCAACTGAAAGTTTCCTTGGCTCGCAGCAAAGGAAACCGTCGTGTCATTACCAAACACTTGGGTAACAATCATGGTTAAGGCTTCCGCTTGCGTGGGATTCACTTTTCCTGGCATAATCGAACTTCCCGGCTCATTAGCCGGAATTTTGACCTCACCAATGCCACAACGCGGCCCACTCGCTAGCCACCGCACATCATTAGCAATCTTCATTAGATCCGCCGCCAAGGCTTTCATCATGCCATGGACGGCAACCACTTCATCTTTACTGGTCAAGGAATGAAACTTATTAGGCGCAGTGTTAAATGTCTCACCTGTAAGCAAACTAATTTCCACAGCCACCAGTTCACCAAACTCCTGGGGTGAATTGATGCCAGTACCAACAGCCGTTCCCCCCATTGCTAAATCTCGCAGGAAATCAATGCCCATATTGAGCATTTCCCCATTACGTTCTAGCATCCGTACCCAACCACTAATTTCTTGCCCTAATGTAAGAGGAGTAGCATCCATTAAGTGAGTCCGACCTATTTTTATAATCTCCTCATATTCTTCCGCTTTATGTTGCAACGTCTGCTGCAAAGCCGAAATTGCCGGCAATAACTTTGTCTTAATCATTGTTACCCCAGCCACATGTATGGCTGTCGGAAAAATATCATTAGAACTTTGAGAACAATTCACATGGTCATTCGGATGGACTACTACAGGGTCAGTGCCCGTTGCTAGTAGCTGAGTTGCCCGGCGGGCTAACACTTCATTAATATTCATATTAAACTGTGTACCGCTACCTGTCTGCCATACTGAAAGAGGGAAATTGCCATCCAGTTTACCTGCTAATAGCTCATCACACGCCGCAATAATCGCATCGGCCCGCTGTATATCTAGTACACCTAGCTTTTTATTTACAATAGCTGCTGCTTTTTTGAGAATACCAAAAACTATCACCAATTCATACGGGATTTTTTCGATTCCGATTTGGAAATTTTCATAACTACGTTGGGTTTGCGCCCCCCATAATTTATCAACGGGTACTTTTATTTCCCCCATTGAATCTTTTTCAATACGATATTCCATAATAGCCTCCATTTCGCCGCTACCGCTGCGACACAAAGAGTAATGAAAATGGCGTGCGGTTTTATTTCACCATTTTGTTATAATTATACAGAAGAGAAGGTATACAACAAAGCACGGCAAGGTGAGTCGTAATTACTAATATACTTATACTATATTCTTATAATAACACATTGAAAAGAGAATTTTAAATTGCGCAATGGATATTTTAAAATGATAAAAAAATGTATCACTGCATGTTAGGAATCTTACTAGCAGCTTCTGGCGCTTTGGCAACTTCTTCAAGGATAGTAACATTGGTGTCTAGAGAATATCCAACGCCTTTATTCCGACGAGCTGTTTTGAGACAATGTTCCTGTCCCTCCGGTAAGTAGCCGGTTTCGCCGCTTTCTTCTGGAGGAGTACATTTTACTTTATAGATGGCTTATTTTTTCATTTCACTTTACGCCTAAATTTTGATATAATTTAGGCGTAGTTTAGGCATAATACCAAAGGGAGGCATGATTAAAATGGCTGTACCAGCTTTTCGACAAGTTTCGGATATGCGAAAACCGCAAGAAATAAAAGCTATTGTAGAAGAAAATAGACCTGTTTTTGTATTGAAAAATAGTGAGGTTTGTTTTGTGGCAATTAGTCAAAGTCAATATGAAGAATACGAAAATCTAAAGGGGCGAAGAGAGTTACACGCACACTTAGCCGTGGCAGAGGCTGAACATAAAGCGAATGCTGCTTGCCTCACCCATGAAGAAGTTTTTAAAAATTTAAGAGCAAAAGTAAATGGCTTATAGTATTATTTACCTGCCAGCTTCTACAGCTGACTTAAACGCTATTTTTGAATATATACAGCCACATAACTTATCTGCTGCCAACACACTTTTAGACACGCTTGAAAGTCAAATAGGGGAACTTAAAAACTTTCCTCACATAGGTAAAACCGTACCCGACTATGAGTTAAACGCCAAAGGCTACAGACTTTTAGTGGTTGAAAACTACTACGTCTTTTACATCGTGTACGAAGCTGAAAAAATGGTCAAAATATACCGTATTATTTCAGCTCATCAAGACTATTTACAATGGATAAAGCAATAAGTTTATTTTTTCAATATTCTCCCGCAAAAAGCAAAATAACGCGCAATCTGCGCGTTATTTTGCTATTCACTATGTTATAATTTTTCAACCACACCAGCGCAACGCTGACACAAGGTTGTATGTTCTGTTGCTTCGCCTACGGTATCGCTATAAATCCAGCAACGTTCGCATTTTTCCCCTTCTGCTTGGGAGACAAGGATGGCCATTGCCATGTTAGGAATCTTGCTAGCAGCTTCTGGCGCTGTTGCAACACCTTCAAGGATGGTAACATTGGATACGATTAAGATATTGGCCCAATCTTTAGCGTTAGCGGCTAATTGAGCAAAAACATCCCCATCTGCATAGACGGTAACATTGGCGTCTAAAGAATGTCCAATGACTTTATCACGACGAGCTATTTCTAATACTTTAGTAATCTCGCCGCGTATAGCGAGGATATTCGCCCACTTGGCTTCGAGAGCGGCATCTAGGTATTCACTATGAGCCACTGGCCAGTCTGTTAGCTGAATACTTTCTGGCATATTTTCTTCTTTGGAAAGATGTTGCCATACTTCTTCTGCCGTAAAGGTTAGGACTGGGGAAATGAGTTTTACTAAGGTATTTAAGATTTCGTACATGGCCGTTTGGGCTGCGCGACGTTCTACGGAACCAGGCACTGCCGTATATACTCTATCCTTTAAAATATCCAAATAAATAGAGCTAAGGTCGATGGTACAAAAATTGTGTATCGTATGATAAATAAGGTGGAACTCATATTCTTCATAAGCAGTGGTAACTTTCTCCCTGACTTGTTCGAGGCGCAACAATGCCCAGCGGTCAATTTCTTGTAAGTCTTGGTAGCTTACTTTGTCCGTGCTAGGGTTAAAATCACTGACACTGCCGAGCATATAACGGAAGGTATTACGAATCTTACGATATACTTCGGATAATTGTTTTAAAATATCATTGGAAATCCGAATATCAGCTTGGTAATCAGCAGACGCTACCCACAAGCGCAAAATATCCGCCCCATATTTATTGATAACTTCTTGAGGATAAATAACATTACCAACGGATTTAGACATTTTGCGTCCCTCGCCATCGACTACGAAGCCATGAGTCAGTACCGCTTTATAAGGAGCAGTGCCTTTGGTGGCGACAGAAGTCAAGAGTGAGGACTGGAACCAACCACGATGTTGGTCACTGCCTTCTAGGTATAGATCCGCTGGCCAGGAAAGTTCTGGTTGCTGGCGAAGAACAGCCGCATGACTAGAACCACTATCAAACCAGACATCCATAATATCCGTTTCCTTGCGGAAGGTATCATGGCTGCAGTGGGAGCAAGTAAAGCCTGCTGGCAGGATTTCCTTCGCCGTTTTCGCCCACCAAGCATCCGAGCCTTCCTGCTGGAATAAATCTCTAACGGCGGTGATGGTGGTATCGTTAATAACATGTTCATTACAGCTAGCGCAGTAGAAAATAGGAATAGGCAGACCCCAAATTCTCTGACGAGAAATACACCAATCATGACGATCGGCTACCATGTTGTGAATACGGTCTTCACCCCAGGTAGGAACCCATTGTACGTCTTTAATAGCCTGTAGTGCTTCTTCTCTAAAACCATCTACGGAAGCAAACCATTGTTCTGTCGCCCGATAAATAATCGGATTCTTACAGCGCCAGCAATGGGCGTATTGATGAGCGACTTTACCTTTACCAAGGAGTCTACCTCGAGCCGCTAGTTCTTTTATGACAGGAACATCAGCATCATGGACTAGCATACCTTCAAAGATGCCGCCTTCTGCCGTAAAACGTCCAGCATGATCTACAGGATTGATAATGGGCAGTCCGTGCTTGATGCCTGTCTCAAAGTCGTCAGGACCATGTCCTGGCGCCGTATGAACGCAGCCTGTACCTTGCTCTAAGGTAACGTACTCTACTAACACGATGGGTGATTGACGTTCGATGAAAGGATGAGCAAAGATAACCCCCGCTAGGTCAGCACCTTTCATGGTTTTAAGGATGGTATATTCTTCAAGCTTATTAGCCTTTGCTACAGCTTCAAGAAGCTCGACGGCAAACAGATAGACATTTCCTTGGCTTTCTACCCAGGCATACTCAAATTCAGGGTGAATGGCAATGGCCGTGTTGGCAGGCATGGTCCAAGGGGTAGTTGTCCAAATGACCGCAAAAACATTTTCTGCATTGACGCCAGCAGGCAATGTTTCTTTAGCATCTACTAACGGAAACTTAACATATATGGAGTGGGATTTTTTTTCTGCATATTCAATTTCCGCTTCGGCTAGTGCTGTTTCGCAAGAAGTACACCAGTATACGGATTTTAAGCCCTTGTAAATATGACCTTTTTTTGCCATTTCACCAAAGACTTCGATTTGAGCCGCTTCATATTCTTTATGGAGGGTTACATAAGGATTGTCCCATTTGCCAGCAACGCCTAACCGTTTAAAATCATCCCGCTGAGTATCGACAAATTTTAAGGCATAATCCCGGCATTCCCGGCGTAAATCAAGAGGATCGAGTTCATGGCGATTGAGTCCTAGGATTTTAACAGCCGCATGCTCAATAGGTAGTCCATGAGTATCCCAGCCTGGTACATAGGGTGTATTAAAGCCCTGCAAGGACTTATATTTAAGAATGACATCTTTTAAAATCTTATTTAAGGCATGACCAATATGAATATTGCCATTGGCATAGGGAGGCCCATCATGCAATATAAATTTTGGTTTTTCCGAATGCGCGGTACGTTTTTCATAAATATTTTGTTCTTCCCAGTATTCTAGTAGTTTTGGTTCCCTTTCCGGCAAATTACCGCGCATTGGAAATTCGGTTTGCGGTAAATTAAGAGTTTTACTATAATCCAAAATAACACCTCCAAAAAAAATAAAACCTCTCCATCCCTAAGGGACGAGAGGTTGTTTCCCGTGATAATCTATGTATCCCTTGTCATTACTACATTATACAGAAAGAGGGATAGTAAGTCAAACATTACTCTTCGATAACTTCACTTAAAATTTCTAACTGAGCTTGTATCAAATTGCGCATGCGCAAGCGATAAATTTGATCTTGTTTTTGCAGTCCTTCGTACTCACTCACCATTCGTCTGACTTTATTAGAAGCTTCATCTAAGATGCCTTGGGCTTTTATTTCTGCTTCTTTTATCATGAGTTCGGTGCTCTTCTTGGCATTTAGCTTGACTTCTTCTGCCGTTTCTTGGGCAATAATCAAGGTGTTGTTTAAAGTGCTTTCCATATGCTGAAAATGCTCAAGCTTACTATTTAAACGATCTAGATTTTCTTTGATTTCAATGTTTTCCCGGTATAGCTGTTCGTAATCCTTGATGACGCGATCGAGAAATTCATCAACCTCTTCTTCATTGTACCCGCGAAAGCCTCGTTTAAATTCTTTGTTATGAATATCTAATGGTGTTATCACGCTTGCCCCTCCTCATCTACATAAACCGCTTCAGTAACATACTCATTCTTCCTTTTTTGGTCTGCCCTAGCACTTCTGCTACTTCAACCCGCCCTCGGCCACGCATGGAGATAATATCCCCTGCTTTTATTCCTTGGGCACTATTTTTGGCATCCTGCCAGTTTACTTTGAGCTTACCAAGACCAATTTCATCTGACATTTTACTGCGGGAAGTACCAAAACCTGCCGCTGCTACCACATCAAGTCGCAAGGAAGCTACAGTGGTCTTAATTTCTTTGACCTTTTCCTCCCGCGGCAAAATATCGGATAAACTAAGGCTACTTAAGGTGATAGGCGCTGCACCGATTTCCTTAAAATTTCCTGTAATAAAGGTTTCTAAGGAGGCATCCATAATAATCTGGCAACCATTCCCACACATAATAATATCGCCAACCACTTCTCGTTTGATGCCAAGTCCCATTAAGGCTCCTAGCACATCCCGATGAGTTAGGTCATAATACCGCTCGTCCCATTTTACGGCTAAGGCTTTTACATCAATATCTGGTGTCCCGCGAAATTCTTCATTAATAAAAATTGCTTTGACCCGTTCTGCCCCGTTATAGCCCCCACTTCCCATAAGTTTTAGGCTGTCATAATGGGCGAGAATGGTTTCCGCAATGGTGTAACCATAGGGATCTAAAAATTCGCTGCTTTTGTATTTTCGATTGCGCTGGGCAACTTCTGCTACATCTAATAATTTAGCCGCTAAGTCTCCGTCACCACTGGCTCTGTAATAGCGTAATATTTTTTCCCGTTCACTCATTAGCTTTTTTTCCCCATTTCCTGTGAACGGTTGGTAGCTATCTGTACCGCGTCAATCAATGCCGCCCGCACACCTTTTTGTTCTAGTACATGAATACCGGCAATAGTGGTCCCCCCAGGAGAAGTTACCATATCGCGAAGCTTTGCGGGGTGCTCCCCGGTTTCTAACACCATTTTGGCCGCGCCAAGTAGTGTTTGGGCCGCCATAATCACTGCATTTTGCCTAGTGAGTCCCACCCTTACTCCTGCATCGGATAAGGCATCAATCAGTAAAAAGGCGTAGCCAGGGCCACTTCCTGATAAACCAGTGACAGCATCCATATCTTTTTCTTCCATCCGCAAGGCTTTCCCCACTGCTGAAAAGAGGGATAGTACCAATTGACCGTTTTCTTCCCCGGCATATTCACCTAAGGCTATCACCGACATCCCTTCGTTAACGGCGACGGGAGTATTGGGCATCACCCTTATAATAGGAAGGGAAGGCAGCTTGTCCTGCAATTCTTTAATGGTAATTCCTGCCGCAACCGACACTACTAAGGTAGTAGGGGCGATGTAGGAAGCAATGCTATTGAGCACAACAGGCATGACTTGGGGCTTGACGGTTAGAAATAAGATGTCAGCCTTAGTCACCACTTCTTGGGTAGTTACCGCTATATGAATTTTATACTTATCCTGCATATAAGTAAGACGTTGCTTAGAAATATCACTTACCATAATCTGGTCAGGCACTAGGAGTCCTGCATGTAATATGCCACTTATTAATGCTTCTGCCATGGCACCACTGCCAATAAAGCTTATTCTTTTACCTTGTAACATAGTTCCTCCGTTTGTAGCTATTATTTAGTCCAGGGTAGAAAATCCTTTTCTTCCTCTTCTTCATGAGGGGTATAAGCAACATCAACATTATTAGGCGCACAGAGGAAAATACTATTGCCTACTTTTTGAATGCTGCCACCTAGGGCATAGGTAGTACCACTAATAAAGTCAATCATTCGTTTGGCAATTTCTTTATCACAGTTTTCAAAATTTACAACGACCGGTTTACGATTTTTCAAATGGTCTGCCACATGCTGAGCATCATCAAAAGCAAAAGGCTCTACCACCATGACTTTCATCTGTTTTTGGGCCGTAGGCAAATTTACAATATTATTGCCTTTTTTCCCTTTGGTCGGTTCTACTTCATCGACTCTATCTTTTTGTTCCTCTTCTACTTCTACTGGTTCAAACAAGCCTAGGCTTCCCCAGACTTTCTCCATAAATTTCATTTCAATATTACCTCCTTAATAATCCCGTTGACCAAATATACCTGTACCAATACGCACTAAATTAGAACCTTCTTCGACGGCCACCATATAGTCATTTGTCATTCCCATAGAAAGCCATTCAATCTTGGTATTTTCTAAATTAGCTGCCTTTAATTCCATAAATAGTTGATACATTTCTCGAAAGACTGGCCTTGCTTGCTCCGCCTGTTCATAAAAGGGAGCAATTGTCATGATTCCGCATAAGCGTACATGTTCTAAACTGCTAATAAACCGCCCGAGGGCCATAAGGTCTTGCGCAGCAATGCCATACTTACTTTCTTCCTTAGCTACATTAATTTGCAAAAGAATATCTTGCCGCTTGCCTAGCTTCCCTGCCACACGATTGATTTCCACGGCCAGTGCCTGACTATCTACTGATTGAATCATATGAAATAAAGATACGGCTTGTCGCACCTTATTGCTTTGCAAATGACCAATCAGCTGCCATTCCACTGCCTTCTTTAGTTCTGCTGCTTTACTTAGGGCTTCCTGCACTCGATTTTCACCCACTGACAGGATTCCAGCCGCAATGGCTTCTTCCATGGCTAGTACATTGTGATTTTTCGTAACGGCTACTAGCTTGACAGGCTCATTTCCATGTAGTTGTATCTTATTTGCCTTATTTTTTGCAATTATAATATTTTCTCTTATTTGGGCTAAATTTCCTGCTATGCACATGGTCAACCCTCCATTCTATTCTTATTCGCGAGTAAACATAAATTTCCTCTCGCTACTTATCCTTATCGTAAAAAATATATTGACAAAAGGATAAAAGACCTATCTTTCGACAATATACTAGGAAATTAGACCTAAAAAACGTTACGCGTCCTTTCTTTGTAAAGCCCAAGGGACGGGTTCATGTTATTATAAGCGGAAGTCAA
>JAPUES010000192.1 GCA_027492445.1 Sporomusaceae bacterium
AATTGTTAGAATAATATTTATTACAAAATTTAGAAGTGATAATCACTATTAAGTTCACCTTACTCATTACTTAAATCAACATTAAATCCAATTCTATCCTATAAAATACAACATTCTGTTTTTTATATAAAACCCCTTTCCGATCTCAATATTTTATAAAATTCAGCAAAAAAATGACCCACCATAGGCCCCATTAAAAAAGAGACATGGTGGATACTGTTGCTTAGGAACATTCTTTTCCTTATTTAGCTTTTCCTTGTAGCACTTCTTTGAGTAGTTCTAACGCACTTTCTTCCTCAGGATGATTGGTACCTAGCTCGCCTCTGAATGCTTTGGCGAGAATGGTTTTTTTTATATGGTCGATTTTATCGATGACGTTGCAGAGTTCTTTGGCTTTTTGCTCATTTTCTAGGAGATGGTCGAGGATGCGGACGATTTGTTGTTGTTCTTGATAAGAAGGGACAGGAAGTATAATTTCCTTAATATCTCTCAAGTAAATTGCTTGTTGAGCTGTCGCACCTGATATTTCCTTCAACTGCCGACTTATTATAGGCGATTTCATGAAATAGCATACCAACTTGCTTTGTATATTTTGAACCTTTAACAAAATAACACTTCCTAACAAACAGAACACATCATCCGTATTAACAACACACATTCTCCCGACTGTAGCCCCCCTACTAACTATCAAAATATCCCCTTTTTCTGGGTTACATCTCTTCAATGCTTTTTCAGCTGTTTCCTTTGAAACATATAAAATATTATCAAAGGAAATATAATTGTCTCTAACGTCTTTTGCAGAAAGGAAAGGAATTCCTACATCTACTATTGGAGGGCGAAAATGTTCTCCGTCTGTAATCTTGGAACACAATTTACTTAGGGATTTTGCTTCCCAACTCTCTATATCCACATCATTCTCTTCACGCCACTTTCTGGTCAGTTCCCCAGTAAAGGCTTTATGCAGTATGGCGGATTTTCTATTTTCAAAGGAGTCCAGGGCATTTTGGGCAAGTTCCTTGGCACGGTCAAGCTTTTCGAAAAGGGATTCGATTTGGGTGACGATTCGTTGTTGTTCGCGGAGTGGCGGAAGGGGAAATGCATATGTTTTTAATTTCCCTATACTGGTTCTTGCCCTTGTTATCCCTTGTGTTTCTGCTGATATTTGATTTCTGAAATCATTGCCGTTCAGTGCATATAGCAAATAATCTGTATTTACGAAGCTCTTTGGGACAAATTTCACCGCATCAGATGAAAGTATATATGCCTTTTCCGCATCAGGCACTTTAATAGCTCTACCTGCAGGCATCATTTTTGCTATTACAATATCTCCAGATTTAACCATGCTTCTCGAGATTGTCTTTGCATGCTCATGCGTTGTGTATTTTTTATTCTCATCTCTCCATCCATCCTCACCTATATTACTTAACTGAATAATTCGTACTTCTTGGTTTTCAGTATAATGTTCTCTTTTTAGGTTACTTCCAAAAGGACCATCCGCTATATCTTGAGCTAAAATTCCAAACTTCACCCACAACCAATTCTCTGGCACCTCATAAGGCTTATCCTCATCCTTGACCAACGCCTCTTCCAGCGATACCTTCTCCTTCTTCGCCATTACTTGCCACCGCCCAAGCTTTTCAACTCTTTGACTACACTCAGAATCAAATCCACTGCTTCTTCAAGCTGAGCCGCTACTTCTTCACCGCTTTCTACTGGATCTTGCAGGTCTTCATAATCGAGAACGCTATCATCGCGAATTAAGCCTATATCTAAGCTATTACCTTTTTCAGCAATCTGCTCTCTAGTGAACACATTCCAGCGTTCATCTTGAATCGCGGACCGATCTTCAGCAGTATAGACTTTAATGAAATCAGCAAAATGATCCTCTTTAAGAGGTGTCGTTTTACCAAAGCTAGGCATATTAGTACGCATATCATAGATCCAAACTTCTTTGGTATTATCTTTATCTGTTTTTCCTCTGGTAAAGAATAGCACATTGGTTTTCACACCTTGGGCATAGAAAATTCCTGTCGGCAACCGCAGAATGGTATGTAGATTACATTTATCCAGCAAGTCAGCTCTGATCTTTTGTCCATCATTGTCTTGGAACAATACATTATCAGGCAGAACTACCGCTGCTCTAGCCTGACCATTTTTCTTTAGTGAGCGATAGATATGCTGAAGAAAATTAAGCTGTTTATTGGACGTCATATACGTTAAATCATCGCGCGTTACCCGTTCCCCACCTTGCTTAGTACCAAAAGGGGGATTGGTGAGCACTACATCTAAGTCTTTGATCTGTGTACCCATACTAGATAGTGTATCACCTAAGAATATTTCACTCTCAATATCATGAAGCATGGCATTCATGAGCGCCAGTCGATGAGTCTCATGGACTAGTTCAACGCCAGTAAAGGCTTCTTTCTTTTGAAATTCTTGATCGTCCGGCGATAATTGGAATAACTGATCGGTCTTGTTCTTAATGTGTTGATCAGCAGCAATCATGAAACCAAAGGTGCCACAAGCAGGGTCATTGCATTTTTCACCGGCCTTAGGATCTACAAGTTGTACCATGATATTAAACCGCGGCCGGGGTGTGAAGTATTGACCCGCCCCTGATTTTTTCTCATTGGCATTTTTCTCAAGTAATCCTTCATAGAGATTGCCCAGACCTTCTTCTTTGGCACTATACCAATCCAGCGTATCAATGGACTTGATGATTTTTTCTAAATTCTTGGGTTCATCAATATTGGAATTGGCCCCCGCATAAATTTGCTTGATTCTCCCTTGACCTTGTTCTCCAAGATCGAGGAGTAGTCTACGGTAGAACTTCTTTAAGTCTACCCCTTCTTGGGCTACAAGCTTATCCCAGCGGTATTCTGCTGGAATGTTTTTTTCCGTTTCCGTTTCTTTAGCCATCTTTAAAAACAAAATATATGTTAGCTCGGTGACATATTGATGATAGGTAATACCATCATCTCGCAGCACATTACACAAATTCCATAGCTTAGCGACGATTTCTGCATTGTTCATTATTTCAGCCCTTCCTTATTCCTCGCATGTATGTTGCAATATAAATCCGTAAAAGAACCCTATCAATGATTATGCATCAATTGGTAGGTTCGTCTTATTATAACACGATATTAGCTTACCTCATATAAGTTGTCATTAATCTCCTGAATGACTTGTTCTAACTTGCCCCCTAGTATTTTATCGACCTTAGTAAAGCCACCATGACTTTTGAAAGCACCAATCGTAAATGCTTCTTTATCGATTACACTTTCTACTAAGAGCTGTGCTTCAATTCGATCTAGCCACCCCTCTTGAACTTTGGTCCACTGGTGCATCTTTTTTACTTTTTGCATGGCATTTTTTATCCGTTCGTCATGGTTAATTAAAGCACTGCCAATGGCTTGCTGTCTGATGAAGCTAATAATATCGGCGGTAATGTCCTCGTTGCTCATGGTGCGCCAGGCCGTATTGAGGTTGGTTTCATTATAGCCTTGAAGATCCAGCTCGATTTTTAATTGTTTGAGGGCTTGCCGAGTCAATTCTTTGGGTCTACGGCATACGATTTCTAGGGCTGGTATCTTATTCATATTCTCCGCGATAAATTTACTAAATTGTTCAATGTAGTCTTCGGGCTTAATGGCTGTTCCATAGCCTCTCGTATGTTCCTTTAAGACATCAACATGGGTCGATATAATAAGGCCGCCGCATTGTGAACCTATCTTCTGATCCAAGAAGTCGATGAGTTGTACATTGTCTGCCAGCTCTCGAATGATGGTTTCCACATCACTAAATTGGATGTACTTAATAAATTCATCGGGGTTTTTTCCTCCTGTAAGGTGTGTAAACTGAGTGGTTTGCTGTTCGTCATATTGCCGCTTTTTCCTTTGGAGCTTTGCCACCATCTGTTCTAGGGCAGTCTTTTTGTATTCGGTCGTAGAAAGAGCAGCCAGCTCATTGACGAGGGTTTTAAAATCAGTCGTAACACTCTGGACTACTGGCTTCATATTACTAATAGGCTCTAGTGAGTCATATAGGCCCACGGCATCATATACATTAAAATGTGTTTTCTTAATCTCTGTGCAGAGCCGAGTGGCTCTCCCTAGCATTTGTTCATATAAGATTCTCGATTTAACCCGTCTTAAAAAAACGATATTGCAAATTTTAGGTACATCAATACCTGTCGACAGTAAATCAACGGTAACGGCGATATTGGGATAGGTTTCATTTTTAAACTTTTTGATCATACCAAGAGGATCTTCGATAGAGCCCGTGATTTTTTTTATGGCATCATCGTACACATCAATGCCCATATCACCATAAATTTCCTTTAATAATTTCACGATTAAATCAGCATGATTGTCTGTCGCGGCAAATATGAGGGTTTTCCCGAGGCCATCAGGATCGATATCCTTGGTGATCTCCTCAAGTACCACTCTGTTGAAATTTTCATTAATGACTTTTTTATTAAAACTTTCGATATCAAAATTCAGTTCATCAGGCAGGTTATCAATATTGAAAACCTGTCCTTTTTCCACATCGTATACGTCAACAGATTGACCTTTGTCGAAATGAATGCCTGCTTCTTTCAGCCGAGTGGTAAGGCGATGGGGTGGTTCATGATCTACCAAATAACCATCAATGACAGCCTCGCGATAAGTATACTTATATACAGGATCACCAAATAAGGTTTTCGTATGGAGTGCTGGAGTGGCCGTTAAGGCAATCTTGACAGCATCGAAGTATTCAATGACCTTGGTATATTTACTCACATAGTCGGCCTGCTCCCTAATCTCTAGCTCTACCTCACCCATTTCTTTATCTAAAATATAGCCCCGATGAGCCTCATCAATGACGATACAGTCATACTCATCGACCTTGGGCATACTGTCCATGTCTTCATTATATAATACCCGTCTGACCATGCCTTGAACAGTGGATACATGAATCTTGGTTTCGCTATCAGGCCTGATATGTTCTATGCCCTTGATGTCATAGATGTCATAAAATTTTTCTAAGCCTTCAATGACGACTTCTTTGAAGGTATCTTCTGCTTGATTGCCTAAGGCTTTGCGATCGACTAAAAATAAGATTCTTTTAAATCGCTTGGCTTTAAGTAACCGATACATGATGCCAACAACTGTGCGAGTTTTACCTGTGCCTGTAGCCATGGCCAGCAGGGCTGTTCTTTGGCCTTTTCCAATGGCTTCTTCGACTTTTTCGATGGCCTTTATCTGATAGTCTCTCAGCCCTAGACCACTTTTACTTGCTAGGTATTCTGTATCTTCATTTTTTAATTGGTCATTAGCTGCACTTTCGTCAAACTCCATGAGTTTTTTTAAGCCTTCAGGGGTATACCAGCCCTGCAATGCTTTGGCGTGATTGGTCTCACGGCGAATATCGATAAACCAAATACCTGATTTGGTTTCGATTTGCTTTAAATATTCTCTGCCGTTGGTGGAGAATAGAAACGGCACATAACAATCATGCCATTTACCACAGGCATACTCCATGTGTTCTTTTTTGATGTTTTTTGCATATCTCTTGCTTTGATCAAGGTCAGCGGCAACATCTTTACTGCCTCTTTTGGCCTCGACAATACCTATCAATTTGAGGCCAATAAACAGAGCATAATCTGCCCTGCCATCGTTACCTGTTTTAGAATTGGTTGGCCACTCAGCAATGGCCATATTTCTATTTTTCATGGGTCGAGTGCCTTTAGAGTAGCGAAGGGCTTCACTATCGGCTTCCCAGCCTGAACTTCGTAATTTTTCATCAATAATGCTGCGCGTTTCGGCTTCATCAAGCTCGATAAACAGTGCTGCTTTTTGCGATTGTTTTTTGCGTTTGGCGGTTATTTCTATTGTTGCTTGTTGTTTCAGTGCTTCTAATGTCGCTGCTAGCTTTTTAGTTTCTTGATCAAATGCTGCTGTTAATTTATTATTTTCTTGTTTCAGATTTTCAATCGCAGAGGTTTGTGATGTTCCTTGGGGCTCAATGTATTCTGCTGGCTCGAAACTCCAGTCACCATAGGTCTGCATGAACCAAATGGCTAACTTGAAAGTCATTTTTGTCAGAACTTTTGCATCCGTCTCTGAGTGATAAGCATCATGAGCGGCGGCATTACGTTTGGTTCTAAGGCTATATAAAATATTGTTAATATCATTAGGTAACAAATCATTTCTTTTTAAGATGGTGATGCGACTGGCTAATTTACCATCAGCCGGTTCTTCTAGGTTGTCATAAGCAAACATGTACTTTACTACTAATTCGGCAAACATGCCTAGTTTAATGAGTGTAGTATTTGAGTCTTCCTGTATGTTTTTTTCAGCAAGGACGCCGAGTTGCGTCAGCATAGGCCAGCGTTCTTTTAGAAATTCAAAATTACTATTACTCATGACTTTGGCCTCCTGTGTATTTGGTAGGGGAATTACTAGGTGAAAAATTCGTAAGATTAAACTAATGTGGAACAGCCATATATAAAACTATAATATTTTATATATGGGTATTATCGTATTATTATATTTTTAGGTATAATTTCCCTGCAATATATATATATAATACCATATTATTATAAAGTTTCTTAAAATCCTTCTTCTAAAACAATTCACCAACTGTCTATGCGCTGTATATATAGGTCACAAGAGACTAACAGTAAGCATATGAAAAGGGCGGGTTACATCCATAGAATTTGCGTATTGCAAATACCATGATAGTATACCGCCCACCTTGACATAGAGTCACAGAAACTGAATCAACAATGTACAGAAATGATCTTTTGTAGTCGATTTTGGGCTTTCTCTTTCAACTTTGGCTCAGTACGCCACCTTCTAGGATGAGAGTACCAATCATCATCATCAGAGGCCACCACCAATTTGTTTTGAAAAGGTTTTACCCAATTCATCAATTGCATTACCTCTTTTGTAAAGACTTCTTTTACAAAACCCATAATAATAAAATCTGATTGACGGCACTTTTCTTGAAAATCTTCTTGGTTTGTTACAATATTCGTTTGCAACAATGCTTTATTTGCACCAAGCAGCAATTTTACTTTATTATGATCATCTTCCGCACAAGTCCCCTTAGGATTAACAATATTTGATATATTGATAATCTCCACTCGGCAGCAAGGAGCCCCCTTCTTCGAATACCCACCTCGGATGACTTCAATCACATTTTGCATGGTCATATCAGGATAGTCTTCCCCACTGAAAACATTTGATGTCCCTTGCCCGTTTTGGAAATCGTCCCATCCAGCTATATTTTTTAGTTTAAAAGAGCCAGGATTTGTCATGAAGATAGTTGCTGTATGTAAGGGTTCTCCAAGAACAAAATTAGCACTTTTTCTTAGCAAAAATATATCATTGCCATTCATCACTCTGTACATCTCAGACTCTACCTGTTCTGGGTACTTTCTCTGTGAGCTGAGTTTACTTCCGCAACCATCTTTTACTTTAATGTTGCCATATGAACAGGATGCTTTTACAACTAGGTTGTTATTATTTTCCAAGTATTCATGATAACGCCTACACAGCCTGAGACAACTTTTAATGGTGCTTGGAAACAACTCACTTTTCCATAAAGAATCTTCTGCGTATTCATCTCCTTTTGTATACTCAATTCCACGCGATTTCATTATATTTATTCTACTCATATCATCTTTGATTGATTTCTCGCTTAAGCCTAAGTTTCTAAGGTATTCTTGAAATTTCTTCAATGTAATCCCTCGCTTATCTTATATTGCAATGGAATTTTTGCTAATGTTTTAACGTTCTCACTTAGCTGAATAATAATAGCAGACTTACTATCTATCTCTGTAATAAACCGTCCAGTATTGCATATTGCTAACCGATCGTCTTAGTTCACTGTTTTATCCTCCTATTTACCGTTAGGGGATGTGGGTGATTCAATGATTAGACTCTCATCTATGCGGGAATCCTCTTCCTCTTCGTTCTCCAGAAACTCCTTATGCAGCCAATAGTCATTATGAACCGTTTTACCGTTCTTATCTATTGTTAGCCCTTCACTACTCTTATGCTGTCCGGCCCCAGACCATTTAAGTTGTATTACAGCTACCATTTGACACCTCCGTTGGTTATTTCTATCCTTCGAAAAGGGATTGACTACCTTGTTAACCCATTGTTCATCCATAAAATTACACTCAGGTTAGTACCTTCCTATTATCATCTGAATCGCTCGTCCTTTACACACAATGTATAAATTATTCTCTAAATTAAGTATTCTCCTAGTGGCTACAAAAGTCAAGGCTGATTTTGGGGGTAGGCTGGAAGGAACTTGCCCTAGGGCTACCCCTATGTCTTAGACTAACTGTGCTCACTAACAAGGGTTCCGCTCAATCGCCTTAGAGTCTATACATATCTCAAGCCGTTCTATAAGTGTACAAATATGGCTTTGGTAGTGGTGAAAGACATTCTTAGTTTTCGGCGATTTGCGCTGCGAGCTTATTATTAGGTCACTAGAGGCTACCTCTACCTACTTAGTCATTCTTCTTAAATTACAGTAAGTCATTAGATATCATCCACGAATACTAAGCCAGTTCGACAAGTTACCAAGGGACGGAGTTGTTGACACCATCAAATGTCAATAACTCCGTCCCTTGTAAGAATACGTCCCTTGTAAGATATTCTATTATGCTATCATTAATTTCAATATAAAGAGAGTCTGCCAATGTCGTGCAAAATATCCTCAATACTTTAAAAGGACAGGAAAATTAGTTTGTCCCCTATTGTCATTCACAAGGGACAACTTAACATAAGAAAAGGGTCTGCATCTCTGCAAACCCTTGAATTTACTGGTGGAGATAATCGGGATCGAACCGATGACCTCTTGCATGCCATGCAAGCGCTCTCCCAGCTGAGC